>JAGQWW010000189.1 GCA_020436955.1 Saprospiraceae bacterium
AAAATCATTGGCTGGTTTCTCACCTGAAAGCTGGGAAGTTGCTGAGGAAGGACTATTGTATGACAGGAAATGGCTCCTGGTAGATGAAAACGGTAATTTTTGCACCCAAAGGAAATTCCCTCAAATGGCTCGCCTGCAAGCCGCAATCAAGGATGACTTTTTAGTTATATCAAAATTGGATGCGACCGATTCTATTGAGATTCCGCTGGAAAATTCGGCGATCGGAGGTATGGAGGAAGTAAAAGTTTGGAGCGATAAAACCATGGCATTTGCTGAGGAGCAAATTTATAATGACTGGCTTTCTGATGCCCTGGGTTTTGCAGTAAAATTGTACCGTCAGACAGACGCCTCGAGGAGGGTGCACGAACGGTTTGGAACAGAAAAGACGGTTTCGTTTGCTGACTCACAGCCGTTTTTGGTGGTTGGAACAGCTTCTTTAGCTGACCTTGAGAAAAGATTGGGTAATGAGATTAACATGAACCGCTTTCGTCCAAATATGGTAATCGAAACAGAAACTCCATTTGTTGAGGATACCTGGGAATTATTTCAATTGGGCAATATCCCTTTGAAAAAGACAAAGTTGTGCGGAAGGTGTAAAATGGTCAACGTAAATCAAGAAATTGGTAAACCTGATATGGACCTGCTTGGATTCCTCGGTGGATTTAGAAGAAATGAAAATAGCATCGATTTTGGTATTAGAGCCAAATGGTCTAACTACGATGGAATTAAAATTCTTACGGTTAATCAACCGCTTAGTTTTTAAAGATAAAAGTCAAGGATCGCTAAGCTGGCAAAGATGACGCTGGCTATACCATTGGTAGTAAAAAAGGCAAGGTTTACTTTGCTAAGGTCGTTTGGTTTTACCAAAAGATGCTGGTACAGCAGCAGTCCTAAAAAGACCAGCACTCCGCCGTAAAAAATCCATTGTAATCCAGGATACTGCTGGTGCATCAGGTAAGCTGCTGAAAGCATAAACACAGCTGCCAAAGCATGACTAACTTCCGAAATCCTTAATCCCCTTTTTCTTCCAAAAGAAGATGGGATGGAGTAAAGTGATTGAGACTGATCAAATTGTTCATCTTGCAAAGCATAGATAACATCAAAACCAACAACCCAAAAAAGTACTACCAGTGATAATAATATAGGAATAGCATCAAAACCCCCTCCTGCTGCCAGGTAAGCACCGATTGGCGCTAATGAAAGTCCCAATCCTAATACAAAGTGGCAAAGCCAGGTAAATCTTTTTGTATAGGAGTACCCTAAAACCACTAACAAGGCGATGGGAGAAAGGTAAAAACACAGGGGATTGATAAACCAGGTGGTTGCTATAAAGGCTACACAATTGATAATAACAAAAGTAAGGGCGGCCTTCGGGCTGATGACACCGGCCGGTATTTCCCGATTTGCTGTTCGAGGATTTTGGCTGTCAATATCACGGTCCAAATATCTGTTGAAGGCCATCGCTGCACTACGCGCAAAGACCATACATAAAACTACTAGCAATAAAGTAAACCATGAAAAGGAGCCGCCTGGTAAGTTGATGGCCAGGAAAAAGCCTGTCAAGGCAAATGGCAGGGCAAAAATGGTATGACTAAACTTTATGAGCGAAAGGTAATTCTTCATTTGTGTTCCAATTGATGGAAATATAACTGCAAAGAAAACCTTTGGTTCTAAAATAACAAAGGTGATGTCCCGAAAGACACCACCTTTATTATAATTTATTTTTACTCTTCAGATTACTGAGCAGGAGCTTCTGCTGGAGTAACGTTTCCTTTCAATGCTAGGAAAGACTGAGGAGGATTGGTGTTTGCAGTGATAGTAACTTTCTGCGTGCGAGCACCTTTTTTACCTTTGCTGTTAAATTCTACAGTAATCTCACCAGCTTCACCTGGAGCGATTGGTTCACGTGGCCACTTTGGTACAGTACATCCACAGCTACCTTTTGCATTGCTGATAATCAATGGCTCATTACCGTCATTTTTGAAGTTGAAAGTATGAACTACGATTTCACCTTCATCAACAGTACCGAACTCATAATCAGTTTCTTCGAAAGTCATGGTAGTGATAGGACCTGTTGGTTCCTGGTTAGCAGCTGGCTGCACCTGAGGATCTTCAGTACCTGCAGTCGTTGCTTCAGTAGTTGTTGCATTTTCATCGCCAGCGCCTTCTGCACTGTCATTGTTACATGCTGCCAAAAAAGCTACAGCCAATAAAGCTAAGAATAAGGTTTTGATACGATTCATCATTTTAGATTGATTTTGGACTGATTTGTATAATTTGGTTGTTACCATTCAAATAAGTAGGTGCAAAAATATATTTTATCTGGACTTCGGCGCTGTTAACAGGTCGACAAAAAGTGTTAACGACCTGTTAAGCGACTGGTTTTCAATGTTTTTTAAAGCTTTTTTATAAATGAATTATTATTATTCATCATGTAAAAATAGCTCATTTTGAAAACTGACACTAAAATTTACATTCCAGAAACTCCAACGAAAAAAATTGGCTTGGGTTTAATTTTAAAAGCAGAATTTTTTCTGCAATAATCCACTTTTTCTGCCTTCTAACTGACATAACCCATTCCGTGAACATCCTTCACTTGAAATCCATATCCAGATACCTTATTATTAGTTATGATTTCTCAATTGGTTCAACCTTAGAATTTTGAAACCTGACATTAGGGTATTTATTGTCAATAATGATTCAATGGCAAAAGTATCTTTGTAGGGTGTCGAAGTATACTTTAAAAATCCAGGATTATGAAAAAACGAATTACTATTTCAAATTTTGCTGAACAGAAATTAACTACTGAAGAAAGTAAGCAAGTGAAAGGTGGCGCGACCCGAGTTAGAAGACCAGGTCGGACAACTATCGTTTCCATTTGGGATGACGTAGATGTAAGAATTGATGGAGGTCTCAGAAAGAATTCTGATATGACGGTTAGGATTATTCGTCGCTAATTCCCTTTGCCATGGTTCTGTTTCGGAAGTCTGTTTGAACAGCTTCCGAAAATGAAACCTGTTCTATTTTAGAATCCACCCATGCCTGAAAATTGAAGTAACGCATCATTGTTGCTTCTCTTTTTTCATTTTCCAGCCCGCTTAGTTTTCCTCTCAATTTTTCCAAAAGCTGCTTTTGTTTCTTTTTCCCGGTAATCTCATCTATCTGGTTGAGGAAATCCATAATGTAGGACTCAAACTGGTAAATTCGTTTCTCTTTGGTGAGATATCGCCTGGTAGATCTGATTAGAGATTGTAGCAGAACGTAGTTCTTCATTTCGAAATGGATAATCAGATTTAATACCCGGGATAATGCCTGTAAATCTTGCCTTTCAACATTCTTGGACATGTTTAGCCACTGATTGAGATATTCCAGCGCTAAATCGAAAGCGCCGTTAGCAAAATATATGGTGAAGTATTGAAAGTAAAAATTACCCTTTTCAAAAGCGGCTTTTTCAAACTTTTGAATTTCCTTTTGGTGACTTTCCAATTCCTGCAAGCCTCTTTCAAAATCTCCTGTTTCGATGCAAAGCCTGAAAATATTCATGTAGTACTGTCGATGTATCTTGAGCTGATCATCGCCTGTAATCGGTCGTATTCCTTTTAATTTTTCAAGGTTGTATTTGACTTCATCAAGTTTTTCAAGGTTACCACAGCTTATTACATGATTGTTGATGGCAGAAATATATTCCGAGACATCTTCTTTTAAAAACTCAGGTTTGGATTCGAATGTATGGACAAGTTCTTTGCTACTATCATAAAATCTGTGGAGATCTGATATAGAAAACTGATACAGGGATAAGAATCTTAAATAATAAATTCTTGCCCAGAATCCCATGTTTTCCGGGGCCTCCGTGATATACCTATGTTCATAAAGCTTTTTTAGTCTTTCTTTTTGCTCCTTGCTACGCGATACATCTTTTCGGAGTTCCACCAAAAGTTGTAAAAACACATAACGATAGGCAGTTTGTAAATCGAGCTGGTGAAGGGCAAGCTGTTCCTGTGCTGAAATTTCCTCCAGATGCCCGTCCAAAAAATCAATATCGGTCCTTGCATAAGCTAATTCCTTTTCCCAACGTAACAATTCAATGAGATGGCCAAACTCTTCGTATTCAGTGCAAAATTTCTTGGCTTTTTGAATGCGGATGGCGCACTCAGGATAAAGTGACCTCTTAAATAAGACCTTAACATCCAACAGGTATTTTTTGAGTCGGTATTCAATGCTGGTCTTTTCGTCATAGGACTGCAAAGCATTCAATATGGTGTCGTACAGGTAAGCTTTCAATTCAGAAAACTTTCTGCTTTCAATGTGCTCACCGGGATACACTATTTCTTGCAAGGCTTCATCATCATATTCTTCCTGCTCATAAATGGCGTCAAACAAGAGTGCATACTTGTTGGACTTGTCACCGGTAGGGTTAACGCTTACTTTAAAATACCTTCTCTCAGTAGGCGAGAGGGATTTTATGAGGCGAAATAGTTTCAGTGAAGGAGTTTTAGCCATTTGGAAAACCGGATTATTAATGATTAACTTTCCAAAAATGGTTCATTTAAAAGGTATTTCCAAATGAAGGCTTTAAATTAGAAACCTGACTAATGGGAAAAAGTAGCTTCAATTTCTGTTTAGATAAAGACTTTGTAAATGACATAAAAATTACTCGCAAAACCGGATTCATGCCCTTATCTTTGCGGCGATTTTAAACATATTAAAAATTTCATCCATGCGCGTAGCAGTTGTTGGTGCAACTGGATTGGTTGGCACCACCATGATTAAATCTTTAGAAGAAAGAAATTTTCCAATTAGTACTTTCTACCCGGTTGCATCCAGCCGTTCAGTTGGTAAAGAGGTAACTTTTAAAGGGAAAGTGTACAAAATTATAGGAATGCAGGAAGCAGTTGACTTGCGTCCTGATATCGCTATTTTTTCTGCAGGCGGATCCGTTTCATTGGAATGGGCACCAAAATTTGCTGCAGTAGGGACAACTGTTATCGATAATTCTTCAGCCTGGAGGATGGATCCTTCTAAAAGGTTGGTAGTTCCTGAAATCAATGCGCATGTTTTAACTCCGGAAGATAAAATCATCGCTAATCCCAATTGTTCTACCATACAAATGGTGGTAGCACTAAACCCGCTACACAAAAAATATGGAATCAAACGAGTAGTGGTTTCTACCTATCAGTCTGTTACCGGTACCGGCAAAAAAGCAGTGGACCAAATGATGAATGAGCGCGAAGGGAAAGAAGGGGAGATGGCTTACCCTTATCCGATCGACCAGAACGTGTTGCCTCATATCGATGTGTTTTTGGATAATGGTTACACCAAGGAGGAGATGAAAATGGTCCTTGAGACCAAGAAGATTATGGAGGATGACAATATTAAAGTTACTGCTACAGCGGTTCGAATTCCTGTAATGGGAGGTCATTCAGAGTCGGTTAATGTTGAATTTGAAAAAGATTTTGACTTGAACGAGGTTCGTCAACTATTGGCAGAATCTCCGGGGGTAGTGGTCCTGGATGATCCTTCACAGAATCTGTATCCTATGCCATTGATCCATGCGCACCATAAGGACGATGTATTTGTCGGACGATTGCGCAGAGATGAAACCCAGGCCAATACCCTGAATATGTGGATTGTATCGGACAATCTTCGGAAAGGTGCGGCCACAAATGCGATACAAATTGCAGAGTACCTTGTTGCTCATAATTTAATTGAAGCAACAGTAGAAGTTTAAATTAAGGTTGAAGCCTGTTTTTTTAATAAAAAAAGGGTATAATTTGTAACCAAATTAGCTCAACTTAGTAAAGGTAAAAGAACGAATAGTACCAGATACACGAATAGCGTATTTCAGAACCAGATTTTTGTAAC
>JAGQWW010000190.1 GCA_020436955.1 Saprospiraceae bacterium
TCTACTATTTTGACCTTTAGAGTGCTTTCGAGAATATTGGTCTGTTTTCCACTTAGGTCATCATCAAAAATAACCAGATTGACTTCCTCATGGTTCTCCAGGTATTGTTTGATTTCTTCAACCTTTCCTGACCCAACGAAGGTTCGTGTATCTGGATGTTGTAGCTTTTGAAGAAATCTTTTCCTGGATTGTGCACCGGCTGTCAAAGCCAGAAACTCAAGTTCATCCAGATATTCCTGGACCATTTCTTCCGTTTCATCCCTTTGCACCACTCCTACCAATACCGCATACTCTTCCTGCGTCTTTAAATCTCCCTTTTCCTTTAAATTAATATTAAAATTATCCTTCATATAATAGTAAAACCTTATTTTTTAAAATATCAACAATCCTTAAGTTACACAATTCATAATGCAAAAAGAACTGATGCTTGGTGAGACAGAATATTTTAGCTGTCAAATCCTGTTAAGAAGACAAGATTTGACAGCCAAAAGTTCCGACGAAGGTAAGGAATTTTAAAAGGGAAGAATCAGGCAAAGCCTAAATTGACCTTATTTCTTTTTAATAATCAAATCCATATGAATGAGGATTTCATCCTTCACCTTGATCATCCCCATGAAAGGTTTGGGAGGTTCAATGCCAAAGTCAGTCATATATAATGTTTGGCAGGATTTGAATTCAAATTTAGTATTTGATAGTTTTTTGCTTTCTACTGCCAGGTTGTGAATTTTTCTAACACCTGCAATAGTAATGGCCACCTTTGCATCCATTCCAACCCAATGATTCCCTTCCATAAAGGATTTATCATGTGGCTGAGTAGTTTCCAGCAATTCAATAGTGATGGTTGGATATTTATCTGCTTTCAGGGTATTGTACATATCCCTGTTCATCCCTTTGTTTCCACAATCCAGTTTCCGACTTTGAATTTTCAATTCTGCTCCTTTAAAGATCCATTTCTTTTTAGCCGCATCTTCCTGAAAATAAACTTCATTGTCTGGGAACCCTTGGGTACAATTGCAGGTAAAATCTACCACATTACTGGAGCCCGCAAGGTAAAGTTTACTGGCTGGATCGATGTAATAGGCTACATTTTGGAGCATGGAGAATCCAAATAAAAAAATGGAAATGGCAAAAATGCCGGCTGTTATTTTTGATCCTTTGGTAAGCATGACTTTCGGGTTTGAAGAGAAAAAGGGCCGGCCAGCCGAAGCCTGCCAGCCCTTCCTTGGCCAAATTAAGGCCTTTACTTTAGAATCCTACGTTTGCTTCAATAACGATTCCGTTAAATTCGCCTTCGTAGTACTGAGTAGTGTTAGGGAAATCTACATATTTCTGGCTAACATATTCAGCTTTCAACAATAAGTTTCTTGTAACATACCAACCAGCACCCAATTCAATTCTGTTTATGCTTGCATCGATGAAGTCACCATTGCCATCTCTGTATCCTGCATTCATTTGACCAGATACACTGTTGTATTTCGCGCCTACATAAACCTGTTCGTCTTTAAAGAATCTGTAAAGAACCTCAGCTCCGATTTGAGTTACGCTTCTCTTGTTGTCATCTACAAATTCAAACATTCCTGTTTCGTTGTTTCTTGTAAGATTATTTCCACTAACCATTTCGTAAATACCGAAGAACTCAAGTCCTTTGAATTTTACAAATGGGTTCAATTGGAAAGACATGATTTTGTTAGAGAAACCTGGGTTCCAACGTCCTGAGAACGCTTTAGAAGTAAGGTCCGCTCCTGCTAGTTCCATTACAGCACGGTATCTTGAACCGGTACGGTCACCACCATATAGTGTATTTCTTCCTGAGTTGGCATTTGCCATGAATGAACCGGAAAGTCTGAAACGAACGTCATCAGAGAAATTGTTGTCATAAGCCAATTTCACGTATACAGATGGAGCTCTTTGTTTTCCGTCAGTGTATTCCTTGATATCATCTTTGATCAAACCGGTAGACAAACCTACCATAGCCATGATGTTATCAACAGGGAACAAATAAACCTCACCTCCGATTTCTGTTGTGAATGCATCCATGATGTAGTTACCTACAAATGGGTTGTACATTGCATTACCATTGTCTGTTCTGCGGAATTGCTGGTCACCAAAGTTAGGCTGGAAGTGTCCCATTTTCACACGAACGTAGTTGGTAAACCATTCAGGATTGTTAAACATAGGAAGTTTGTCCACCTGAATATATCCACCTTTCACCCAGAATTCCTGGTGGTGGTGAGAAGACATATAGTTTTCCAAACACATTCTGATACCATCTCCTAATTGAACGTCAAGATTCAAGTTAGCTGTTGCAAGGTTGAAACCAGGTGCTAAACCATAAAGTTTTGCACTTGCACCTGCGAAAGTAGTATCGTTAGAGTGGCTCAATGCCTGGAATTGCTGGGAGAATGCACCACCCACTCTTACTTTAATGCCTGTAAATTCTACAGAATTATTTTTAGCTGGTTCGAATACATTTACGCCATCCTGATCCCAAGTTCTAAAGTACTGGATTTCAGGGCGCTGTGCCAGGAGCATAGTTGTAAACAACATAAAGAATACTCCGAATAAACCGACTGCTGATTGATTGGTTGGTCTCATGATATTAAACATTTAAGGTTTGAATTATTTCTTTAAAAATTATTTATTCAATTGATTGCTAGTAAGTGCTGCATTAAATTTGACAGTTACATCATCTCCTGTTGTAAGTGCACCAAACATGGCTGTAGGAGGATCAACTTTGTAGTCCGTCATTTTAAGATCCTTGGAACCGGTGATTTCAAGGTCTCCGTTTGAAAGCACCTTCACAAAAACTGTCATGGTAACTGAGCGACTGTATCCGGCAATTTTCAAATTTCCACTTGCCTTCACATTGTAGCCCGCACCACTCTTGGTGATAGAATTCACATTTGATAATGTGAAATAAATTTTACCATGTTCTTTTGCTTTCAAAGCATCGTAGGTTTTACCATCCATGATGGAACCTTTTTCACTTTTCAATGATTTAACCGGAATTTCAACAACAACATTTTCGACTCCGGTCAAAGCACCACTCTCCACCAAAAAGTCACCTTTTATAGTAGCCTGAGAGCAATTCATCTCCCAGTCATGAAGGTTAGAGGTACCCAAAATGGTGAAGTCTGCCTTCTTTGCATTGTACTTACTCTGAGCACCTATAAAAGAGGTTCCCAGTAGTATCATTAAGCCTGTTAAAATTATTGACCGTTTCATAATTAAAGATTTTGTACCACAAACTTACATGGCGATCCAAGGCATAATTATGATCCGGATTACCCCTATATGTGATGTTTATCACCATAATGAAAAATTCAGATCTGGATTACCAATATTAATTAGTTATACAGCCTTTGGAATTACAGATTCCTTACAATAATTTCACAGGCCGGAATTGAAGAATTTCAAAAAGATTTTTTTGCTTTGGGTTTCAATTGAATGGAGTAGTCATTCATTTTTAAAAATCTCAGACGATGAATTTGGATGTTAATGGTAAGAAGGTATTGGTAAGAGTAGACTTTAATGTACCGCTCGACAAAGACAATCATGTTACTGATGATACCAGGATAAGAGGTGCATTGCCTACCATTAAAAAATTGTTGGAGCAAGGCGCTGCAGTAATTTTAATGTCCCACCTTGGGCGTCCGCAGAAGAAACTAAAAGAGGACGGTAGCATTGATGTTGAAAAATTCACCTTGAAACATATCATCCCTACCCTTTCGAAATTGTTGGGCAAAGAAGTAAAATTCGCCAATGATTGTGTGGGTGGAGCAGCATTACATGCAGCAAGTAGCCTGAAATCCGGTGAGATTCTACTTTTGGAAAATACCCGTTTTCATAAAGGAGAAGAAAAAGGAGATGAGAACCTGGCCAAACAAATGTCTGAATTAGGTGAGGTCTATATCAACGATGCATTTGGCACAGCACACCGTGCACATGCTTCAACTGCTGTGATTGCAAAGTTTTTTCCAAAAGACAAAAAAGGTTTTGGCCTTTTAATGGATGCCGAAATCACCAATGCTAATAAAGTCCTTAAAACACCTCAACGTCCATTGACCGCCATAATCGGTGGTGCTAAAGTGAGTGATAAAATCCTGCTTCTTGATCGATTGATTGACTTTGTTGACAATCTTCTTATCGGAGGAGGTATGGCTTACACCTTTTTTAAAGCAAAAGGTGGAAATATTGGAAACTCATTGGTGGAAGAAGATCGCCTCGACACTGCACTCGAGCTGATGAAAAAAGCAGATGCCAAAGGTGTAAAATTGATATTGCCACAAGATTCAGTTATTGCAGATAAATTTGATAATGATGCTGCAATACTCACCATGGAATCCGACAACCAACCCAATAACTGGATGGGGCTGGACATCGGACCAAAAGCACAGGCAGATTTTATTGAAATTATAGAAAATTCCAAAACCATCCTTTGGAACGGTCCAATGGGCGTTTTTGAAATGCTCAATTTCGCCAACGGAACCAAAGTAATTGCACAAGCCGTAGCCAAAGCAACTGCCAATGGTGCTTATTCACTAGTTGGAGGTGGAGACAGTGTTGCTGCTATCAATCAAATGCACCTCGCCAATGAAGTGAGTTATGTATCAACCGGAGGTGGTGCTATGCTTGAATTCCTGGAAGGAAAGACCCTGCCAGGCATCAAAGCGATAGAAGAATGATGCGTGATGCGTGATGCGTGATGCGTGATGCGAAATTCAAAAGAAACGCTATAGGCTCCACGCTTTACGCACCACGTTTTCCAATTTTTCTCCCCACATATTAAAATTGGCTTCATATTTGAATAGTTGTCAAGTGTTAACTACCAAAAAATCTAGTTACTATGAGACAGCTGTTCACAATCTTGTTGTGTTTTAGCTTTTTTAGCGGATTCAGCCAGTACTACGAAATCGGAACTTTTGTAGGTTTGACCAATTACAGTGGCGACCTCAATGAAGGCAGTCCGATTATTCCTCAGGAATACAACCCTGCTATTGGGATATTTGCCCGCTATAATGCCTCACGCACCTTTTCCATCAAAGCAAGTTTGACCAAAGGCCAGATCAGTGGCTCTGATGCCAATGCTGATTTGGAAGCCTTGAATATGCGAAATTTGAACTTCCGTTCAGATATCGTAGAATTGGCCACCACTTTCGAATTGAACCTGCTGCCCTATGCGATTAGGGAAGGAAAAACATCTACCCCTTACCTTTTCCTGGGTGTAGGAGGATTTTACCACAACCCACAAGCACAAATGCGAGGAAACTGGTACGACCTGCAACCGCTAGGTACCGAAGGCCAAGGATATGACCAAATGGGGAATACACCAAGATATAGTAAATACCAGGTTTCATTTCCGATGGGGATTGGATTTAAATTCAACTTGAATAATAAAGTAAATCTTGGCTTTGAGTTTGGAGCAAGAAAAACATTTACCGATTACCTGGATGACGTAGGAGGTGCTTATCCGGATCTGGCCATGTTGCGCCAGGCCAATCCGATTGCTGCATCTTTATCTTACCGCACACCTGAAGTTATGCCTTCTATGCTTTCAAATAACCCCGAAGGCACTATGCGCGGTAATCCTGACAATAAAGACTGGTATTTTTTCCTAGGATTTAATATCTCCGTCAACATGACCGACAAATACGGACTCGACTTCGACGAGAAATACGATGTTTTCAAAACAGGTTTTACACCGGTTGTAAAAGATTAGGAGATATGGGATATGAGATATGAAATATGATATGGGACATGGGATATGAACCGGTGATTTAAAATATTTCCCCTACCATATTGCATATAGCATATCCCATATTTCATATATCATATCCCATACATCATAT
>JAGQWW010000191.1 GCA_020436955.1 Saprospiraceae bacterium
TCAACCGTAGGTTACATAGTTGGCACCCAGCATGATGTGCTTTTTCTTGCTTTTTTTTCTCTGATAATTAATCTGGGCATGGGTAGATTGAAGTCCGGAGACTTCTCTGAATGTGGGGGTACAATTCTGAGAATTGTACCAGCTTGGTTAAGCCCTCAGGTTAAGAATACTAAGGATCTTCTCCTTGTTTTTTCATTCGTCGAAAAAATGGGTTTTGTAGCTTTGATTTGTAAAATAAATTTGGATAATTCTGTAACTTATTAGAATCTTTGACCTGCAATTTCACATCTTAATGAAGATGGTATTTTTATAATTAACCTTCACCTTTTTAAAGTCTTTGATTCTAAATTTAGATGAACAAAATTAGAATTACTCGGCGCCTCCATGAACACACTTAATCTTTTAGATGGTGTACAGGGAAATACAATTTCCCATACCAGGGAGGTAAAACATCTCAGCACAACCGTTCAGGATACATCCCTTTCGTTATTGGAAAGAATTGAAAGCCTGGAAGATATCATCAGCCTAGAAGTGGGTGATAGTGATCTTTCAAGAGCGCGTAACCTTGAACGCAAATACGATATCAGACAACTGTATATCAAGTACGAAGGAGACAACCCCACCGGGACGCAAAAGGACAGAATTGCTTTTGCCCAGGTACTGGATTGTGTCCGAAGAAAATTCAGAATTATTTCGCTGGCTACTTGCGGTAATTACGGCGTTGCCTGTGCACATGCTGCCTTCCTGGCAGGTATTGAGTGCAAAATTTTCATCCCGGTTTCCTACCATTCCAAAAGAATAGGTGAAATGGAAGCTTTTGGAGCGCAGGTAATCAGACTGGAAGGCACTTATGAAGATGTTGTCACACAGTCTACCCAATTGGCTAAGGAAAACAAATGGTATGACGCCAATCCAGGTGGAAATAACACTCCTATCCAGATTAATGCATATGCCGAAATTGCTTTAGAAATTTACGATCAACTCAGAGATGCTCCCAAATACCTGGCTGTACCTGTTTCAAATGGAACACTCTTAGCTGGCATCCATCGTGGATTTGTCACCTTACACAAACGTGGGAAGACCTCCAGGATTCCCATTTTTGTTGCCGGATCTACGGCTCATATGAATCCAATAATATCCTCCTTTCAAAAAGGATTGGATTATTGTGAAGATATTCCTCCCGGAAATATCCACGAAACAGAAGTCAATGAGGCCTTAATCAACTGGCACAGCTTTGATGGCAACGAAGCGTTGAATGCTTTACAATCTACAAATGGATTTGCTGCTAATATCAGCGACCGACAGCTTAAGCAAATGAGTACCCTGTTACACAAACATGAAGGAATGAGAATTTTGCCGGCATCTTCTGCCGGTCTTATTGCACTTTTGGAATTGCATAAAACCAAGCCGCTTATCAATGACCGATTTGTGGCGGTTTTAACAGCTAAATATTAATTTTTCAAGCATTAAACAATGATAAAAAAGTTAGATGGTACTGCTTTGGTCTATGCAGACCAGGCATTTAATACCCTAAACGGGAAAACGGCACATGGTCTGGTCCGATTTACCAATCGATACGATGTGGTAGGTGTGATTGACCGAAATTATGCGGGAAAAGATGCTAGAGAAGTGCTGGATGGCATACCTAACGGCATTCCTGTTTTTGCATCCATTCAAGAGGCGTTACAGCAAGTTCAAGCCGATTATCTGGTGATTGGGCTGGCACCAGATGGAGGTAGATTGCCAGGCTCTGCACTGGCGACTATAGAATATGCTTTAGAAAAAGGTATGCATGTAGATAGTGGCCTGCATGACTTTTTAAGCAACAATGAAAAACTGGTAAGCATCGCTAAAAAGAATGGCTGCAGGATTCGTGACATCAGGAAAACACCTAACCGGGATGACCTCCATTTCTTTACCGGAAAGATTGAAGAAGTTGATTGTTTAAAGCTTGCTATCCTGGGTACGGATTCAGCAATCGGGAAAAGAACTACGGCCTGGCTTATCGTGCGCGGACTCATAAAGGCCGGACTATCGTCCCAAATGATTGGCACCGGTCAAACAGCATGGATGCAGGGAGCTAAATACAGCTTCGTAATGGATAGTTGCATAAACGATTTTGTATCCGGCGAAATCGAACACGCAGTCCATGAAGCCTGGAAAAATGAAAATCCGGATGTCATCGTTATCGAAGGCCAAGGCAGTTTAATGAATCCCGCTTACCCCGGAGGATTCGAAATCCTGGCCGCCGGCAGACCCGACTATGTGATCCTTCAACACGCACCTAAAAGGTTGGAATATGATGGATTTCCGGGTTACACCTTGCATCCGCTACCTGAACAAATTAGGGCCATTGAAATAATCTCCGGAAAAAAGGTAATCGCTATTACAGTTAACCATGAAGAGATGGTGGAACAGGAGATACTTCCTGCTTGCCGTGCTATTACCAAAGCTACCGGGTTACCTGCATTTGATGTACTTGCATTTGGTCCGGAAGAACTCGTTGAACTGATAAAAAAATACCTTAAGTGACCAAACTAGAAGATTTTGTTGTGCTGAAACATATAAAGGTTTGCGATTTGAAAATACAATCCAAACAGGTTTCGGCAACTTATGAGATTCAACATTTTAATGGAGAAAAGGAACAAACCAGGTTAATTTATTCCTATCAGGAAAAACTATTTGATAAAAAATCACTTACGGATTGGAATCTTGCTTCCATGATGGTAGCTCAGGTTGCTTTCAACTATGGATTGTTTTGTGAAGAATTGATATTTGAAGGGTATTTTGAAGAAGCTGATAAAAGCTTCATTCAAAAAATGACAGAGAACACAAGCAGGGAAATCATCACCAATAAATTGTTGGTGGAAAATGAATTTCTGACACCAGCTTTCAAACATCTTTCTGTCGAACCCAAACAACATTATACCCAGGCTAAGATCATATTTGAATCCGTTTCAAATGCATCACCGCAAAGAAACATTGCTTTCCTGGCCTCTTCCCCTTCCAAGTTTTCTATTTTGAGTAGTGGTGGAAAAGATAGTTTGTTGAGCTATGGTTTATTAAAGGAAATAGGTGAACCCTATCCCGTTTTCGTCAATGAATCAGGGCGGCACTGGTTTACCGCTGTTAATGCATACAAGTTTTTTAAAGCAGAAGAACCTAATACCTCAAAAGTCTGGTGCAATAGTGACAGGGTATTCAACTGGATGCTTAGGCACTTTTCTTTTATCAGAAAAGATTACAATACGCTGCGCTCGGACATGTATCCAATCAGACTTTGGACAGTTGGAGTCTTTCTTTTTGGCGTGCTACCGCTCACGTTAAAAAAAGGAATTGGAAATATCATTGTCGGTGACGAATATGATACGACCGTCAAACAGCAACTGGCCGGTATAACTCACTACAGCGGCCTTTATGACCAAAGCAAATATTTCGATAATGCACTCACCCGCTATTATCTGAAAAAAGGGTGGAAACTCTATCAATATTCATTGTTAAGGAGCATGTCCGAATTGCTCATAATGAAGGTTTTACTGGAGCGTTACGGAGACCTTCAACAACACCAGGTCAGTTGTCATGCAGCTCATGCTTCGGAAGGTAAAATGCTTCCATGTGGAACCTGCGAAAAATGCCGCCGGATAATTGGAATGATTTCGGCTTTGGATGGGGACCCAAAGCGATGTGGATACACCGAAGCCCAGATAAAGCAAGCACTTTCCATACTTGCCAATAAAAAAATCAAGCAAATTGGTTCTGATGCTTCCCAGTTGTTCTTCCTTTTGAATACAAAGGGGCTCTTACCTGGAGGTGAAGCAATTAAGAAAGTAGCTAAAGAACATCCGGAGGTATTACAACTGAGGTTTGACAATGAAAGGAGTTCTTTGGAGGACCTTCCAGAATATATCCGGGAACCCTTGTTTGAGATTCTTAAAAAATACGCCAATGGTGCAGTAAAAAGAACAGAAGCCAAATGGCAATCTGTCAATCTGGACAAAACATTCCTCCATCAATCAAAATATAAATTTCATGAGTCAGCATTTGAATGAATTCCTTTGGGAAAAAATGACCTGGGAACAAATTGAAGAACGCCTAAAAACTGTAGATACTGCCATACTTCCCTGCGGCGCAATTGAACAACACGGACCACACCTACCGGTTGATGTTGATTATTTTGATGCATGGTATATGGCGCTTAAGGTTGCCGGAGGATGCAGTTTCCCGAAACCATTCGTTTTACCACCTATCCCATATGGTGTTTCTTATCATCACAGTGCCTTTAAAGGCACAATTAGTGTTTCCAACAATGCATTGTCAGCACTTATTTATGACATAGGCATGAGCCTTGCACATAATGGCATCAAAAAGATAGTTATCCTAAATGGACACGGCGATAATAAACCGACGTTGACTTATGCTGCCCAAATGATAAACCGGGATGCTAAGATTTTTGTATGTGTTGATACCGGGGAAACGAGTGACATAGATTTATACAACCTTATCGATACCCACAATGACATTCATGCCGGCGAAATAGAAACCAGCACAACCCTTGCTGTCCGTCCGGAACTTGTACAAATGGAAAAAGCCGTGGACGCCACATTGGATTTCAATAATGAATACCTTGATTTTACATCAGATAGAGGAGTCAGTTGGTATGTGCATACTCAACGAATATCAGAAACAGGCGTAATGGGTAACGCAAAAAAAGCAACGGCAGAGAAAGGAAAATTGATGTGGGAAATTGCCATTAAAAAGATGATTGAATTTGTTGAAAGTATAAAAAATACTCCGCTAGATCAATTGTACCAAAATAAATACTAGCATGTACATTACCGGAATTGAATATTTTAAACTGGATTTGCCTTTGAGCGAACCCTACACCATTGCCTACGAAACCGTTACAAAGGCTGAAAATGTCATTTTAAAAATATTTACTTCTGAAGGCATCACCGGTTGGGGATGTAGTGCTCCGGACAAAGAGATTACAGGCGAAACTGCTTCTGAAGTAATTGAAGCCATAGAAAATCAGGTTTTCCCATATCTGAAAGGTCAAAATCCACTTTCGATTGCTTTACATCATGAAGGACTTCGAAAAATCTTAGGGAAAAAGCAATCTACCCTGGCCATGATAGATATGGCGCTCTATGATATATTGGCCCGAAAAGCAGGCGTTCCAATGTATCAAATTTTAGGTGGTTACCGAGAGCGCATTCAAACAAGTATCACCATTGGTATTTGTTCCATAGAGGAAACTCTTGAGAAAGCCATTTCCTTCAAAAAAGCAGGCTTTGAAATCATTAAATTAAAAGGTGGATTAAATCTTGAAGAGGACATTGAAAAGGTCTTTCTACTTAGGGAGAAATTTGGGAAATCGCTGGTGTTAAGATTTGATGCAAATCAAGGTTATTCTATCGCTGATGCGATTCAATTTGTAAAAAGCACCAAGCCTGCAGAAATAGAAATACTCGAGCAGCCCACAGATCACAAAAATGACTTCGCGCTCAAACAAATCACAGACGAGGTCCATATTCCCGTTATGGCAGATGAGAGCCTTAGAAACTTGAATGACGCATTTCGTCTATCAAGTGGTGGCATGATGGACATGGCCAATATTAAAATCATGAAAGTTGGAGGTATTACCGAAGCTTTCCACATCAATTCAGTAGCAAAAGCTGCTGGCATGGAAGTAATGGTCGGTTGTCTGGATGAAACAGCACTCGGCATCTCAGCAGGCTTGCATTTTGCTCTAAGTCGGCCCAATGTTCACTTTGCTGATTTGGACGGCCACCTTGACCTGTTGAATGATCCTTTTACCCATCTTTTTGAATTGAAAG
>JAGQWW010000192.1 GCA_020436955.1 Saprospiraceae bacterium
CACATTCCATACAGCTCCATAATATTGTTCGGCAACTTCGTGTCTAGGAGCACTAATGGCTATTTCCTGATAACCATCCTGGTTGATATCGCCCAGGGCGGTAATTGCATGACCAAACCTGTCATCCCGTTGCAATGAGGGAAAATCTGTTTTATCCAGCCAATTATGCCCTTTTATTGCTCCGTCTGCGGCCATCAAAAGAATCAATACTCCACCTGCATCTTTGTATTGAAGGTTGGTTTCATAATCAGGAAAACCCAATGCTAAATCAGGCACCCCATCGCTGTTGATATCCCCGATTCCTTCCAACGAATATCCATGTCTACCCGTAGTTCCCAAATCTTCAGGACCTTGGAATACATACTTAAAAAGTGTATCCGTCAAATTCAAAGTTCGCTTAACTGTTCCATCGGCCTTCATGAGGTTGATAAAAAAGGTACCCAATCGTTCATATTGAGTTGGGGTGATAGAATCTTGGTACAAAGCACCAATACCCAGATCGGGAATGCCGTCATTATCCAAATCACCAATGTTGGCAATAGCCTGACCAAAGTGGGCATCATTTGCTAATGGGATATTAAATCCACCTTGTTGATGACCAATGACTTCAACATGGTTGATTTGTGCAGAAGATGTGAACCATCCTAATAAGAATACGAGAAAAGGGAAGTAATTTTGCGGCGTCATAGTTGTATGAGTTTTTACTCTTTGTACCATTATTCGCAAAAAGGTATCAACCTGTATCAGATTTCTTTGTTGTTTCTATTTTTCACCCAGCACAAAAGATGGTAATTTTATCTTTTGTTTTTTTCCAAAAGAAAGGACCCCATGGCAGAGCAAAAGGATGTAGAAGTACTCGAAAAACCGGTAGCTGAACGTTTTCGATCCGAGATTTTTATTAAGGGTGCCCGAGCCAATAATCTAAAGAATATCGATTTGCATATTCCTAAGAATCAGTTGGTTGTGGTGACAGGGGTCTCCGGTTCGGGGAAGTCCAGCATTACCATGGATACGCTTTATGCAGAAGGTCAACGCAGATATGTAGAAAGTCTGAGCTCTTATGCTCGCCAGTTTTTGGGAAGGATGAAAAAGCCTGATGTAGATTTTATAAAAGGAATTTGTCCTGCCATCGCCATAGAGCAAAAAGTTACTACCGGAAACAACCGTTCAACGGTTGGTTCTATGACAGAGATTTACGACTTCCTTCGACTATTGTACGCAAGAATTGGAAAAACCTATTCACCGATTTCAGGAGAATTGGTAAAGCGACATACCGTTTCTGATGTAACAGACTTTATCGGAAGTTTGGATGAAGGAGCGCGTGTCCACGTGTTCATTCCACTTCCAACCAAATATGAAGATCGTACCCTTAACCAGGAACTATCACTTTTATTAAAGAAAGGATATACCAGGGTCTATTATAACGGTGAACTTAGCTATATCGAAGACTTTTTGAAGGATTGCCCCCTTGATTTAAAGAAAACGCTCAATCAATTCAAGGAGGTTGATCTAAGAGTTCTCATTGACCGTTTTGCTGTAAAGAAGGACGACGAGGAGAATATGAAACGGATAGCGGACTCCATTCAAACCGCATTTTACGAAAGTGAAGGTAATTGCATTGTCGCTCCTGAAAATGGTGACATAGCTACCTTTAACAATCGTTTTGAGTTGGATGGTATGGAGTTTATCGAACCCACACCACAACTTTTCAACTACAATAATTCCCTGGGTGCCTGTCCGCAATGTGAAGGATATGGCAAAATCATGGGGATTGATGAAAAGAAAGTGGTACCGGATCCATCTAAGTCAGTTTATGAAGGTGCCATAGCCTGTTGGAAAGGTGATAAGTTTGGCCAATGGCTTGACGATTTTCTAACGGTAGCACATAACTTTGATTTTCCAATTCACAAACCATATGAAGAGTTGCCAAAAGCAGAAAGGAAATTGCTGTGGACCGGCAATAAATTCTTCAGGGGGATTAATGACTTCTTCCAGGAATTGGAAGAAAAAACCTACAAGATTCAAAACCGGGTGATGCTGGCAAGGTATCGTGGCCGGACCACCTGTCCTACTTGTGACGGCGGTAGATTAAGACCTGAAGCTACGTTTGTGAAAATTGCAGGGATGGATATTTCCGAACTAGTGGATATGCCAATCAGCAATTTATCTGAGCACTTTGATAAAGTAGAGCTTTCTGATTATGACCTGCAAGTTGGTAAACGATTGTTGCTGGAAATCAGAGCTCGTTTAAGTTTTATGAAAGATGTGGGATTGGGCTATTTAACCCTTTCAAGAGTTTCAAACACTCTAAGTGGAGGAGAAACTCAACGCATTAATCTAACCAGAACGCTTGGATCCAATCTGACCAGCTCCATGTATTTGTTGGATGAACCAAGTGTTGGATTGCATCCTAGAGATACTTTCAGACTGGTGAGGGTGTTGAAAAATCTGCGTGATTTAGGAAATACAGTTGTTGTTGTAGAGCATGAGGAAGAAGTAATCAAAAATGCAGATTACCTGGTTGATATTGGGCCTAGAGCGGGAGTGCACGGTGGAGAAGTTGTATTTGCGGGCCCCTACAAAGATATTTACAACGCTGCTGAAGAAAGTCTCACTACCAAATACATGAGTGAGCAAATGCAAATACCTGTTCCAAAAAACAGGCGTAAATGGGTCCGTAGTCTTGATTTGCTGGGTGCCAAACAACATAACCTTAAAAACATTGATGTCAAATTTCCATTGAATACACTTACGGTTGTTACTGGGGTTTCTGGTAGTGGGAAAACGACTTTGGTTAAGCAAATTCTATATCCTGCTTTAAAGAAACACCTGGAAGAAGTGGTTCCCCAATCTCCGGGTTTGCACAAATCGCTTGAAGGTGACCTGTCCATTTTGACAGGGGTAGAGATGGTTAACCAAAGTCCAATCGGAAAGTCATCCCGTTCCAATCCTGTAACTTATGTCAAAGCATATGATAGCATAAGAGATTTGATGGCCAAACAGCAATTGTCCCGGATCCGTGGATTTCAACCTAAACATTTCTCTTTTAACGTAGAAGGTGGGCGTTGTGAAAACTGTAAGGGTGAAGGAGAGATAGTAGTAGAAATGCAGTTCCTGGCTGATGTGAAATTGGAATGTGAAGACTGTAAAGGTCAGCGTTTTAAACAAGAAGTCCTGGATGTTACTTACAAGAATAAAAACATCTATGACATTCTGAACCTTACCGTTGAGGAAGCATTGGAATTTTTTGCCGATAAAGGTGATATTCTGACCAAAATTCGTCCTTTGTATGATGTTGGATTAGGTTATGTACAATTGGGGCAGTCCTCCAGTACATTATCAGGAGGAGAGGCCCAACGTGTAAAACTGGCCAGCTTCCTTTCTAGGGGATCAACTTCTGAGCATATATTTTTCATTTTTGATGAGCCTACTACAGGATTGCATTTCCACGATATTCAAAAATTGTTGGATGCGCTAAACGCCCTTGTAGAAAACGGGCATACGGTGCTGGTGGTAGAGCACAATATGGAGATTATCAAATCAGCAGACTGGGTTGTTGATCTAGGTCCGGAAGGAGGAGCAGAAGGAGGAAACCTGGTGTTCCAGGGTAAACCGGAAGAGCTGGTGAAGGTCAAATCTTCCTATACAGGACAGTTTTTAAAAGAGAAGATTTAAGTTCTGTACACTTTGGTTGTTTTATATTTCTCTTCCATCTGGTCTATAAAAAGAATTCAGGCTAAATTTGGTGGGCTTTATATCTATGGAAACTTCTTACCTGCGGTGCTTCGATGTCACTTTTGGCTTGACCCAAAAGTAACCAAAAAGTCAAGGCTGTATCCCTTTTTCCTCCCTCCAAATCCTGCCCGCTCAAATAGTAAGGAAAAACCTACATGTCTCCAAACTCGCACCTGATATTTTGAGTCTGACTTATTAAAGTAGGTTATATACTATTTGAGCGTCTACAATAATGGGTTTTGCTCATACATGGATCCATGTTTAACGGTTTTTCCTTACTATTTGAGCTAAAAGGGAAAAGGCCGTTATTAAGGACAAATTTTTGCAACTTGATTTTGATGTTTAGGTCATCAGGCTTTTCATATACCAATGATTTAAAAAGCTTGCTTTCATTTTGTAATTAGACCACCTTTTAGTTTAGTACCTAACGTTAGGTATCAAATTACAGGACTGGGTATTTTATTGAGGCTGGTTGAAAGATTACTTTTGGGTTTCAGGAATTTATTTAGAAAAATTCTTAATTGTGACTTTCGTCATGTTTTCAGTCCAAAATGAGCATTAATTTTGAACCGACAACATTGAGATTTTCCTGTAAAAATTCATTATGGAACCAGTCCTAACCAACAACAGCCTGACTTCTCACCATGAGCACGAAATGCTTAAGGTGCTTGAGTTTACGGACCAGCGACTTGGCAGCAGGCTTATGTCCATGGGAGTTCTTCCCGGCAGCTTCCTTACAATCGAGCGCATTGCGCCTTATAGAGGTGGATATTGTCTTCGCATTAACGATAAAAAAATCGCCATCAGATATAGAGAGGCTGAGAGCATTATTGTAGAATGAGAGAAAACCGTGACGTAATTATAGCCCTTGTTGGAAATCCCAATAGCGGTAAATCATCTGTATTTAATCAGCTAACCGGGATGCGTCAACGAGTTGGTAATTTCCCCGGTGTCACGGTCGACAAAAAACTGGGTAAGGCCCTCATTTCCGAGGAATACGGCACCACTATCATCGACTTTCCAGGAACCTATAGTCTCTTCCCAAATTCACAAGATGAAAAAATTGTAGTCTCAACCTTTCTCAATGAAAAGGATGAGAACTATCCTGATATGGTGGTATATGTGGCAGACGTAACCAACCTGGAACGTCATCTGTTGCTGTTAACCCAGATTCGGGATCTTGGTCTGCCGGTAATATTGGCTCTCAATATGAAGGATCTGGCAGAAAAGGAAGGCATAGTTTATAACCCGAATCTTTTATCCGATTTGCTCAAAGTGCCAGTGATCCCTGTCAGTAGTCGAAGTGGTGAAAACTTTGATGTTTTAATTGAAAGCATCAAAAAAATGGTGGAAAAACTATCGGAGCAAACAAGTGAACCTCCATTTTACAAACAAGGACCTTTAGAAAAAAACGCTTCTCAGAATATTGCGGTGAAGTTGGGTATGGACAATCTTTACAAAGCTAAGCTGATTGCCCATCACCATAGTTGGCTTCCATTTTTAGAAGAAAAAGAGAGAAGTAAGATAGATAAAATTTGCAAAGACGCTGCTTTCGAAGACTTGCAGTTTCAAGTACGGGAGACGATGAACCGTTACGACAATTTCGTACCCATCGTTAGAAAAGTATTGCAAAAAACTGCCAGAAAAAACGCTTCCTGGACCGATCGTCTCGATCAGATTGTATTGAATCGATTTTGGGGTCCGGTGGTATTCATTTTATTGATGGTATTGGTTTTCCAGGCTATATATTCCTGGTCAGGATATCCAATGGATTGGATTGAAAGCCTTTTTGTGTGGATGGGTGAATCAGTTAAAGCCACCTTGCCTGACAATTGGTTTACCGGCTTATTGACTGATGGTATTATAGCAGGGCTGGGTGGGATTTTGGTCTTTGTACCCCAAATAGCCATTCTGTTTTTCCTCATTGCCATTTTGGAAGAAGTCGGTTATATGGCCAGAGCTGTATTCATTTTTGACAACCTGATGCAAAAGTTCGGGCTGAACGGTCGAAGTATTGTAGCCTTGGTGTCGGGTGGAGCTTGTGCAATTCCAGCCGTAATGTCTACCCGTACCATCAGTAATTGGAAAGAGCGT
>JAGQWW010000193.1 GCA_020436955.1 Saprospiraceae bacterium
CCTTTTATCAAATAGTATTTCTTTAATTTTTGAAAGACTATCACCGGGGCTAACGGTAACAACATCTTTCGTCATAATCGTAGAGAGCTGTTCATTCATCATATCGCTGGATTTTTAGTGTAGTCAAAAATGCGTGGAATTAAGTTAATCCAAATCCACGATATTTAAAAATTTACAAAATAATTTTACCCTATGAATTTGTATCCGACTCCTCGTACGGAATGAAAATACACTGGATTTTTAGGGTCTACTTCAAAGTATTTTCTAAAGGAAAGAATGAAATTATCGATGGTCCTTGTGGAGGGAAAAACGTCATAACCCCAGACAGACTGCAGGATTTGTTGCCTGGAAACTACCTCATTTTTCCTGTCAACCAAAAGCTTAATTAACATTGCTTCCCGCTTTGTAAGGTTAAATTTTCCGTTCACGCCATTTGCTTCGTAGGTTAAAAAATTTACCCAATTGTTGCCAAATTCAAATACCTCTGGCGTATTCTCAGGATTTTCGCTGCTTCGTTTGATTAGATTTTGAACACGAAGAAGTAATTCATCCAGATGAAATGGTTTTGGAAGATAATCGTCAGCGCCTTTTTTAAGACCTGCTATTCGGTCTTCAGGTTCTCCTTTTGCGGTTAACATGAGAATAGGGACCTTAAGATTGGTAAGCCTTATTTGTTCGCAGACATCCAGCCCATTCATCTCAGGTAGCATAATATCTAAAATGATTAAGTCAAAATGTTCGTTTTGGAACCTATGAATGGCTTGTTTGCCAGTGATAGCTTCAACGACTTCAAATCCATCCAATTCAAGATTTAATTTGACGCTATCTCGGATATTTTCTTCGGCTTCGACCAGTAATACTCTCATGTTACTAAGGTAATTTCTTTCTTAAAATTAAGATAATGTACAGGTATAAAAAGAAAAAGGGCATCTTGTTTAAAAAGATGCCCTTTTCGCTTTAGTATAATTGTTATTAATACCTGTAATAATCTGGTTTGAATGGACCTTCCACTTCTACTCCGATGTAAGATGCCTGATCCGGAGAAAGTTTTTCCAACTCCACACCCAATTTGGCAAGGTGCAATCTTGCTACCTCTTCATCCAAATGCTTAGGAAGGGTATAAACTTCATTTTCATACTGGTCTCTGTTGTTCCAAAGTTCCATTTGAGCCAGTGTTTGATTTGTAAATGAATTGGACATTACAAAAGATGGGTGTCCTGTAGCGCAACCAAGATTTACCAATCTACCTTCTGCCAACAAGATTACATCTTTTCCATCTACAGTATATTTATCAACCTGAGGCTTGATTTCAACATGGGTAGAACCGTAATTTGATTTCAACCATGCAACATCAATCTCATTGTCAAAGTGGCCGATATTACAAACGATGGCTTTGTCTTTCATCATTTTGAAATGCTCACCCTTTACGATATCCTTATTACCAGTTGCAGTAACAACGATATCAGCTCTTGGGATAGCATTTTGCATGGTTTTTACCTCATAACCGTCCATCGCAGCTTGTAAAGCACAGATAGGGTCAATTTCGGTAACGATTACTCGGCAACCTGCACCTCTTAAGGATGCAGCAGTACCTTTTCCAACGTCTCCATAACCTGCAACAACAGCAACCTTACCCGCCATCATTACATCTGTCGCTCGACGAATGGCATCAACTGCAGATTCTTTACAACCGTATTTGTTATCAAATTTAGATTTGGTAACAGAGTCGTTTACATTGATAGCAGGCATTGGAAGGGTACCGTTTTTCATACGCTCATACAAGCGATGAACACCGGTAGTAGTTTCCTCACTAAGGCCATTAATTCCTTCTACCAATTCAGGATAGCGGTCAAGTACCATGTTAGTCAGGTCTCCCCCATCATCCAAAATCATATTCAATGGTTTACCATCTTCAAATGCAAACAATGTTTGTTCGATGCACCAGTCAAATTCCTCTTCTGTCATACCTTTCCATGCATAAACCGGAATACCAGCTGCTGCGATAGCTGCTGCTGCGTGATCCTGAGTAGAGAAAATATTACATGAAGACCAGGTAACATCAGCACCTAATTCAACAAGTGTTTCAATCAAAACGGCTGTTTGGATGGTCATGTGAAGACAACCGGCAATTCTGGCACCTTTTAAAGGTTTTTCTTTGCCATATTTTTCTCTAAGAGCCATCAAACCCGGCATCTCGGCCTCGGCCAACTCGATTTCTTTTCTACCCCATTCTGCCAGGGAAATGTCTTTAACTTTGTATTTCAAATTTGAATCTACAGTTTGCATTGAGTATTTTTTCGATGATAAGAATATTCGTAAAAAGCGCCGCAAAATTACGATTTTAGCACTGCTAAAACAATAAAAACCCCTATGAGTTTATAGGGCTCTTTAAAAATACCCTATCCGGGAGTCAATAATTTTAATTTCTGTTTCTAATTGGGTTTACTGGAAAGGATGCGCTGCCATAATGAGCGTACTTTCTTTTTTCTATCAGAGGAAATTGATAATGATTGGTAAAGCTTTTGAAAAAAGCAGTGAGCTCAGCAGTATTTATATTTCTTGATTGGGGCTTTAGGTAATATCCAATATGGCCAATCGTGCCATCACTTTCCCAAAATACATGGACCCAAATTTTTACTCCATTGATATCAAAATCTATTTGTTCTGCATATGCTTGCATTTCTAATAGCATACTTTGCCATTTTTCATGCGCTGCAAGTAGGTCATTGTCACACACTTCAAGCAATAAGGTGTTATATTCCAATGCCAGGTTATTATAAGTGTCTTCATAATTTCCCAATAAAAATACTTTTGGTACTGCCTGAGACGGGGTCTGTCCAAATCCGGACACACAAAGGAGACTTGTCAATAGTAAGGAAAAGGCCAATGCATGCGACTTCATAGAAAATTTATCTCGGTTTGGTATATGATGTTTTGATGCCTTTTTCTTCTTGAACTTATTATACAGATAATTGGCTATTTTGTTACATTAAGGTTTTAATGTGACTCAACTCACACAATAGTTTGATCTAAATCATCAGATTTGGTCACATATGTTATTCATCAGGAAGAACTAATTGCAGAGCTTTATAGCATTAAAAAGAAAGCCAACATATTTTCAAACTGTGCTAGGCCCTTCTTTTCAGTGCGGTAAAACCGACAATTGAAATTTTCAAACCAAAAACGTTTGCCATGACTCATTTTCAAGTCTTAGTAGTAGGCGGTGGAAACGCCGGATTATCTATTACTTCCAAACTATTATTAAAAGATTCCAAGCTCAATATTGGTATCATTGAACCATCCGAAAAACATTATTATCAACCAGCATGGACTTTAGTAGGTGGTGGAGTATACAATGTTAAGGATACAGAAAAAAATGAAAGAGATTTCATTCCAAAAGGATCAACCTGGGTTAAAGATTCAGTGAGCACCTTTGAACCTGACCAAAATCAGGTAACCTGTAAATCTGGCGCAAAGTACACTTATGATTATCTTATCGTAGTGCCGGGTATACAACTCAATTGGCACAAGGTTAAAGGCTTAAAGGAAACTTTAGGCAAAAATGGTGTAACCAGCAATTACAGTTTCAACCTTGCTCCATACACTTATGAATGTATCAAAAATTTCAAGGGTGGAAATGCGCTGTTTACATCACCCAACACTCCTGTAAAATGTGGAGGAGCACCTCAAAAAATCATGTATCTGGCATCTGATAACTTCAGAAAAAGAGGTATTCTAAAAGGCAGTAATGTTCACTTCTTCAATGGTGGTACAATGCTTTTTGGTGTGAAGAAATATGCGGAGGTGCTTCAAAAAATCGTTAATCGATACGGCATCAAAGAACACCACAAGCATAATTTGGTGGAAATTGATGGAGATAGAAAACTTGCATGGTTTGAAACTCCGGAAGGACAGAGAGTAGAGCAAGCTTTTGACATGATCCATGTTGTACCTCCTCAAAGTGCACCCGATTTTGTAAAATATAGCCCATTAGCTATTCAGGATCCTACATTGGAAGCTGGAACTCCATGTACGCCTTCTACCGCCTCACCAAATTTTGGTGGTTGGGTAGATGTGGATAAATACACCCTACAGCACAACAGGTATCCTAATGTTTTCAGCTGTGGTGATGTTGCTAATACACCAAACGCAAAAACCGGTGCTGCTGTAAGAAAGCAAGCTCCAGTGTTGGTTGATAATTTAATGCATGTAATGAAGGGTGGAAGCCTTTCTGCAAAATACAATGGTTACGGCTCTTGTCCGCTAACCACAGGATATGGCAAATTGGTTTTGGCTGAATTTGATTATGATAATCAACCGACTGAAACCTTCCCATTTAACCAGGCGAAAGAACGCTGGTCAATGTGGATGTTGAAAACAAAAGTATTACCATGGATGTATTGGAACAGAATACTTCAAGGAAAAGCTTAATCGTTTTCAAGCATTAAAAAAGGGACTTCCCAGCCGGGGAGTCCCTTTTATTTTTTTATAACCTTCTAAGATTATCCCATTTTAGGGCCACCAGGCATCATTCCACCTAGTTTATTCATAGGCATTTTAGAAAGTTTATGCATCATCTTACGCATTTGGTCAAACTGTCTGATAAACATGTTTATGTCCTGAATATCACGACCACAACCTATTGCAATTCTTTTCTTACGACTCATATTCAGCAATTCAGGATTAGATCTTTCCTGTGGAGTCATAGACTGAATAATCGCTTCTACTTTTAAAAATGCTTTATCATCGATATCAACATCTTTTAAAGCCTTTCCCATTCCCGGCATCATCCCCAATAATGAGCGAATGTCTCCCATTCTTTTAAGGGCACTCAACTGAGAAAGCATATCATTGAAGTCAAATTTATTTTTCTTAATTTTCTTTTCAAGACGCTTGGCCTCTTCTTCAGAAAACTGATCCTGAGCTCTTTCAACGAATGATACTACGTCACCCATACCAAGGATACGCTGTGCCATACGTTCAGGGTAGAATACATCGAGTGTATCCATTTTTTCCCCTGTACTTACAAACTTGATGGGTTTTCCAACAGTGTATTTAATAGAAAGGGCTGCACCACCTCTAGTATCACCATCCAACTTAGTTAGTACAACACCGTCATAGTTGATTCTTTCATTAAAGGTTTTAGCTGTATTGACAGCATCTTGACCTGTCATAGAATCGACAACAAAAAGCGTCTCATTTGGCGAAATTGATTCCTTTATATTGGAAATCTCTGTCATCATTTCTTCGTCTACAGCAAGACGACCAGCTGTATCGACAATAACTATATCGTTGCCATGTTGCTGAGCATGTGCGATGGCATTTAAGGCAATTTCAACCGGATTTTTGTTTCCTTCTTCCTTGTAAACCGGAACATTAATCTGTTCTCCTAAAACACCCAACTGATTGATGGCTGCAGGACGGTAAACATCACAAGCAACCAATAGTGGCTTGGTATTTTTCTTTGTCTTTAAAAAGTTAGCCAGCTTGGCAGAAAAGGTAGTTTTACCGGAACCTTGCAGACCGGCAATAAGTATCACGCCCGGTTTGCCTTTAATATTGATTCCGACAGATTGACCACCCATCAATTCAGTCAATTCATCCTGGACAATTTTTACCATCAACTGTCCCGGTTTAACTGACTTCAATACGTTTTCTGTACCAAGTGCTTTATCCTTAATCTTATCAGTAAATTCCTTGGCAATTTTATAATTGACGTCTGCTGCTACCAGGGCACGACGTACTTCCTTTACTGATTCGGCAATATTAAGTTCGGTTAGTTTATTGTCGCCG
>JAGQWW010000194.1 GCA_020436955.1 Saprospiraceae bacterium
CAATGGATGTACAGTGCACTTTTTAGGAGGTGAGACTTTTCGAATGGGGATTGGGGATTGGGGATTGGAGATGGGGGATTGGAGATGGGGGATTGGAGATTTGAGATGGAGGATGGAAATAATCTAGCAACTAGAGACTAGAGACCAGCAAGCAGCATCCAGCATCCAGAAAAAAACCACACAAATACTAGGAAGAGATTGGGGATTGGAGATGGAAGATAGAAGATGGAAGATGAAGGATGGAAATAATCTAGCAACTAGAGACAAGAGACCAGCAACCAGTATCCAGCAACCAGCAACCAGCAACCAGAAAAAAAACCACACAAATACCAAGAGGTGCTTTTGGACCCCTGAAATACATGGTTAGGAAAAGTGAAAAGGTTCTGTAATCTCCTCGCTTCGACAAAGTCGAAAAACCGGACAAGTCAACGGTTTGGAGCCCGCCATAGTCTAATCGATCCCTTTCCTAATGTTTATAATGTTGGACCAAAGCTTATATCTGGTATCCGTGTGGTCAGTTTTTTTGTTGAGCACTTTCGCTTAACTATATGCAATGTATCATTTTATCCATGCTAAGTCAAAAGGCTTGAGAGGATTTTTTTGTTAAAAAATCTACCACCTTTCCCAAATTATTGAAAGTCAATAACATCCGGTTTATCCAATTTTTGGAGGGATAATATTTTTGAAATGACCATTCATCTGTGCCTTTTTTCTCAACTCTTCCATCTCCTCTACCACCGGCATCAATTTATCTAAATGAGCAATCAGGTACATCTGTCTATCCATTTCACTTCTTTGCTTCAGCAATTGGTATTCCTGCTCAGCATTAAGGCCTACATGATGACCAATTTCAAAGGAAAGGATATCCTGGGGGTCTTCAGGTAATTGGCGCTTTATATTCATGATGTCATACAATCGCTGCACTCTTTTAAACAACGATATTTTCACATCCGGCGTTGGATCATTGATTTCATCTTCTAAAAATTCAACGTTTCCGGCAGGGAACAATTTGCCCGGAGCCTGGCTAAAAAACTCGCGTATAATAAACCGCCGCTTTCCAACAGTTTTAATATCCAATTCTCCGTTGGGATAAGTCTTGACGATACTCACCAATTCTAGCTCGGTACCAATATCTGACACCTTATTTTTTATAAAAGAAGGCATTCCAAAGCTTCCTTTTTTTTCGTCCACCTCACCAATCAATTGTTTATAACGGGGCTCAAAGATATGAAGGTTAACCTTCTCGCCCGGAAAGGCAACAATTTGAAGCGGAAACAATGGAAAAAACTCGGTCATAAATGATTTCATTTTCTATAAGGAGCATCGATATCATGCAACAAACAGGAAGATATCTTTCTGGTTTGGTAAAATGCTAAAGAAATCTGAAAAAATTCCGGTACCCGGTCTAATTTTTTTAACTTACAATGCGTTAATCATAAGGTTTCGCTCCCGAATTGTTAACTACTACAGATTACTTCCAACCTTTTAAAAAAACACCATGAAAACCCCGAAAGCCAACCGGTTCTTCGCTGTTCTTTCCAGCCTGTTTGTCCTATTGTTGTTTACTGAAAGTTGTAAACAAATTCAAAAAGAAGCCCAACCCTTGCCGGATGGGATCGAAGACTATATTTCTGCCTTTACCAGCGGTGTAATTTCCAGAAATGGAACCATACAGGTCGTGTTTAATTCCAATGTCGTCAGTGCAGATGAAGTTGGGAGTGAGGCAACGAATGGTCTTTTCGAGTTATCGCCAAAAGTGAATGGGCGATTATTTTGGGCTGATGCACAAACCCTCAATTTTCAGCCTGAAAATATGCTGGAATCAGACCAAAGCTATGTAGCAACTGTCCATCTGGATGAAATTTTCAATCAACTTCCCAAGCAATTAAAAAGCTTTCAATTTGATTTTAAAACGAGAGACCTGGCGGCCAACTTTATAGTTGATCAAATCACTTCTGCAGATCCTAACAGGTCGGACGAAATAAAAATTTATGGACACCTGAGCACCACTGATGTGTTTGAAGATGAAGGTATCCACAAAATGTTGACGGCTAGTCAGGACGGCAGGGAGCTTGCCATCGACTGGGAAGAGCGGAGGGTCTTTTCACATGGTTTTAGCATCAGCGGCATTAAAAGAAAGAAGGAATCCAGCTCAGTAGTCATTACCCTGGATGAAAATTTGCTGGGCAAGAATGAAATCACCCGCGATACAATCGAAGTACCGAGCCTTGGAGAATTCAAGGTAATCAACACCCAGGTAATACAGGGAGAAGAACAATTTGTACAAATCACTTTTTCTGACCCACTCCTGAAGGACCAGGATATAAGAGGTTTGGTGCAAATACCCGGAATTGAAGGCCAGTTAAAATTCCTCATTAATGGAAACCAATTAAAAGTATATCCCGATGTCCGTTTGACAGGGGAACACGAATTGGTAATCGAACCGGGCATCCGAAATACCAACCAGGGCAAGCTCAAATACCCAATCAGAAGAAAACTGGCTTTTGAAGCCATTAAACCAGCTGTAAGGTTAATTGGTAGTGGAAATATAATCCCCGGCGCTGAAGGATTGACCTTCCCTTTTGAAGCAGTTGGACTAACAGCTGTTGAAGTAGAAATTTTTAAAATCTACCAAAACAATGTGCTGCAGTTTTTACAAACCAACAACCTGAATGGCACCTATGACCTGGAACGCGTAGGAAAAATAATCCACCAGGAAAAAGTGCCCTTGCAAAATATCAATCCGGGTGCAGAAGCTTCCAATTGGGCCAGATATGCACTCGACCTTTCCAAAATGCTAAAGAAGGACCCGGAAGCCATTTATCAGTTACGAATAGGATTTCGACCTGAATACACTGCATTTTTCTGTCCCGGCAATGAAAAAGAAGATGCCAATCTCTCCCGTGTTCGCAACGTATCCAATGACGAAGAAGAGCTGGAATCCATTATGGATGGATGGTACGGAATAAACGGATACTACCAGGATTACCGATGGGAAGATCGGGAAGATCCCTGCAAACCTGCCTATTATAACAGTGACAGATTTGTAAGAAGAAATCTCATCTCTTCCAATCTGGCCATCATTGCTAAAGAAGGGGATGATCATGACATTTTTGTAGCAGTCAACGAGATACTGACAACCAATCCTGTCGGAGGTGCAGAAGTAAATTTTTATAATTATCAACAGCAACTCATTGCTAGTGCCACGACCAATGGTGCCGGGATGGTGAATACCCAGCTAAAAGAGAAACCCTTTGCTATCATTGTAAAAAAAGGTACTGAAACAGGATTCTTAAAATTGGGAGATGGAAATGCTCTTTCTGTATCCAAATTTGAGGTAGATGGTGCCAGAAAACAAAAAGGGCTCAAAGGTTACATTTATGGTGAAAGAGGGGTCTGGCGTCCGGGTGATTCCTTGTTTATCAATTTTATTTTGGATGACCAGGAAAATGCCTTGCCGGAATTTCACCCTGTAAAATATACACTCAAAGACGCCAGAGGGCAAGTTAAAGTCAAAGGAGTAGAAACCAATAGTGTTTCAGGCATCTACCCGTTACATATGGCAACCCAGCCGGATGACCCAACCGGTAACTGGCGATTGGAAGTAGAAGTTGGTGGAGCGAGATTTCAGAAAAACCTGAAAATAGAAACCGTAAAACCCAACCGTCTAAAAGTAAAGCTTGATTTTGGCAATGATTACCTCACCGGAAAGGATAAAAAGGTAAAAGGTGATTTACAGGTAAATTGGCTCCATGGTGCGCCCGGAAAAAACCTGAAAGTCATCACAGAGGTACAGCTAAATAATAAAGGTCTCTATTTCAAGCCCTACAACGATTTTACTTTTTGGGACCCTACCCGCGCATTTAATCCGCCAAACCAGGTAGTTTTTGAAGGAAAAACAGATGATACCGGCAAAGCAGCAATTGCAGCTACCCTGGTGGAAAATGCATTTCCGCCTGCTATGCTTTCTGCTCGATTTAAAACCAGAGCTTTTGAACCCGGCGGTAACTTCTCCACCGACTTATTTTCTATGGATTATTATCCGTATGACGCCTACACCGGAGTAAGGCTACCCAAAAACAAATGGGGTCAGTCAAGGGCTGTGCCGGGCGAAGAAAATCAATTTGAATTCCTTACTGTCAATAAAGACGGGAAACCACTTGCCAACAGAAAAGTATCGGTTGGAATCTATGAAATAAACTGGAGCTGGTGGTGGGACCAATCCCAACAAAGGATGGCCCAATACAACAGCACCAACCATTTCAATGCGCTTATGCGCACCAACCTTCATACCAATAATGAAGGAAAAGTAAAATGGCCCGTTTCCCTGGAAAGGACCGGAAGATACATGGTAAGGGTTTGTGACGAAGTATCTCAACATTGTTCTGGGCAGACCTTTTATGTAGGATATCCCTGGTACCAGGATGATGAGGATAATATGGCCAAAAAAGAAGCTTCATTGCTGGCTTTTACTGCCAAAAAAGACAAATACCAGGTAGGAGAAACCGTAGAACTTGAAGTGCCTTCGGGTGATATTGGAAAATTATTGCTCTCTCTTGAAGGTGGGTCCAAAATCATGGAAACCCGCTGGCAGGAAGTTGCTGCTGGCACCAATACAATCAAATTTACCGCCACCAAAGATATGGTACCCACCGTGTATGCGCATGTATCCCTGTTACAACCACACGGTCAGGTTGAAAATGATCATCCCGTGCGGATGTATGGTGTGATACCTATTGAAATTGAAAACAAAGAAAACATCCTGGAGCCTGTCCTGGAGATGCCTTCAACCTTACGACCTGAGCAGGAAGTAACGGTTACCGTTTCAGAAAAGGCCGGAAAAGATATGGCCTACACCATTGCCATGGTTGATGAAGGATTGTTGGACCTTACAAGATTTGCCACGCCTGATCCTTATAAATCCATTTATGCAAAAGAAGCACTGGGTATTCGCACCTGGGATTTATATGATGAAATTCTGGGTTCGTATGGTGGAAAATTGGAAAGCATTTTAGGGGTCGGAGGAGATGGCGAAGTCGCCCCTTCTGATGCCAAAAGGAATGCCAATCGATTCAAACCAGTTGTTCGTCATTTGGGACCATTTTATTTAAAAAAGGGTCAAAAGGCAAAACACACCATAAAGCTACCCAACTATGTAGGCTCTGTCCGCACAATGGTGGTAGCCGGAAAAGATGGGGCTTATGGTAAAACTGACAAGACTACACCAGTCAAGAAACCGGTAATGGTACTAGCTACCCTACCCCGGGTATTAGGACCTGGAGAAAGTTTGAAGCTTCCCGTCAACGTCTTTGTAATGGAAAACAAGATCAAAAACGTAAAAGTTACTGTTAGGGAAGTAAATGGTATGGTCGACATAAACGGCTCAAATAGCCAGACCCTTAACTTCCCTGAACCGGATGAAAAAATGGCTTATTTTGACATCAATGTCAAAAGACAAATTGGTTCTGCAAAATTTGAAATCAAAGCAGAAGGAAATGGAGAATCAGCCAGTCAAACCATAGAGATTTTTGTTCGGAACCCTAATCCACCCCAAAGAGACCTTCGTACTGCCGCTTTAAATCCGGGAGAAGAAATATCATTTCCTTTGGATCCGGTAGGAGTAAAAGGTACAAATACCGGGTACCTGGAAGTTTCGCGCTTTGCTTTGTTGGACCTTGCCGGGAAATATGACCAAATCATCCGCTACCCGCATGGTTGTTTGGAGCAGACCACCAGCACAGCCTTTGCCCAATTGTACGTGGACAAAGCAGTAAAGCTGGACGACAGATTG
>JAGQWW010000195.1 GCA_020436955.1 Saprospiraceae bacterium
TGACAAAAGAATTCAGATTAAAACAAAGCAGTAGGTCAAAGGCATGCCTTTGACCTACTGTTTTGATGGGTTATTTAAAATGCATTCAATTAAAATCCTCCATCCTCCATCTCCAATCCCCAGTCTCACATCCGCCCAAAAAAAAAGTCGTAGCACCCCATGTACTACGACATTTTCTTAATAACAAATTATAATCCCATTGAAAAAAGAAAAAAATATCTTATAAAAATCTCATGAAAATACTAATTGGTTGAGGTCCTATTGGACCTCAAAAAGTTAGTTTAGCAGAGTTCTCAAATAAGGAAATCAATCGATTTCGGGGGTTCTCTAGTTGGGAACTCTGCTAAAAAGCTCTTTTGAGCCACATACTAACTGATTAACAAAATTGGCTTCCCAAGCCTTCCGCACTTTTGCGGAAATCCCATGATTAAAAAAAACTAAGAACGCATTTCAATTTTAAATTTCTTTGTTTGTGAGTTCCCCATCCTTCTTAGGGGGAGGGGAACTCATCTCGGTTTTCAGGATTGTTTTCTTTGACCCACTACTTTTAGCAGGTCTGTTGGGAAATCTCGGTTTTGGGCTTCTACAGGGAATACGAACTGTTAGTGAATAACGATTTTTCCGGTATTCAGTAATTGTCCATCTCCTCTAACACTGTATAGGTACATCCCTTTGGATAAGGTACCTTTTGATATTTCAAAGGTGTTTTGGAAGAAGGTTTCTTGTCTAAGAAGTTTGCCATTCAAATCATATACTTCAAATCGAACTTCTTTAAAACTATCTCCTTCAATTTCCATGGTAGCGGTGGTCATAAATGGATTTGGATATACTTTTACATCCACTCCGCTCCAATTGACATCATTTACATCAGAGATCATAGTAACAATGTCAGTAATGGTGTCACCTTCAATATAGTGACGTGTTGTGTTGGTGGTGAGTGGTTGATTATAGTCAAAACTAACCACTGATTTGTTCGGTATGCTCGTGCCTGCCGGATTGCCTGGTTTTTGGGATATTCTAAATTTGACAAATCCAACGGAGGCAGCTGCATTTACTTGTTCTCCCGGTAAGTCGATTGAATCAAGAATGATTTTCACAACACCGTTTTGGAAAACTTTAAAGCTGTATGGGTGGCTACTGGCACCTGGACGAATGCTTGCAATGTCCAGATGCTCGATGTCGATAGTGTCCCTAATGGCCACCCTGTGTATAGTGTTTGTTCCCTTGTTTTGAAATTGAATAAAGTACTCTAAATCGGTTTTGGTTGTAATAAGGCTGTCATTGATGCCTTTGGGATAGCCTCTCAGTTCTGCTGAAATAGTTTGGTCAATGTTTTCAATGCACTCAACTGCTTCGAATGAGTTTTTTTCATCTTCTTCAAATTGAGTGACCTTTCCAAGTGTAATCGGAGAACCATCAGTACATCCTTCCATCGCTATGGTAGGCATGCTCAAACCCGGATGTCCTGGGGCTTGTGGCATGATGATTCTATAAGTCTTCCCGTCAGCTGGTACTGCTATCAGCGTGTCCTGGTTAGGAGTAAGTTGCACCGGAGTAGGTCTGAACAAAATCTCGTCTTCAATAACGAGTGCGGTACGTCCTTGTACCATTGTTCCTGTTCCTTTGTTGGTTACTGTAAATTTTACAGTGTCATTTTCACAGATGGCTTCTACCTCCAGATCCGATAGATCCCAAATTGGGTTAACCGGCTTGCAGATGGTGTCAGGATAAATATGAGCCCGAACGCAATGACTCTGGCCTAACACCGGGTTGTCACAATCAAGGGTTACATTCACCGTAAACTGTCCACAGTCTCCGGCTGGAACTTCACCCAGGTTAAAGGTAAAAACGTTGCCTGTTGCGGTGCCTGGAATGGAAAAGCTGTTAACAATCAGGTTCTCGTCAAAGGTTAATTCAACAATAGCCTCGGTTGCGTCATCAGCTCCTTTATTGCAATAAGTGATAGTGTAATCGGTAGTTTCACAAATTTTCAAAAAAGGAACTGAAACATCTACTTCCATGTAAGCGCATTCGTACTGTTGTACGATTGGAAAGTGTGTGTGTAGTGTGTCAAGGTTGCCAATGAACCTTACGGTGTAAGAGCCGGTGTCTCTCGGTTTAAGGGTTGGGTTGTCTACTATCACAGAGACTTTGTATTCTCCGCTGTCCACTCTTGCTTCATAGTTTCCTTGAGCATCAGTGGTGTAGTAGCTAATTTGACCGGCTTCATCTTCTACGCTTACAATCCAGTTGTTCAGTGTTCGTTCAAAATTGTTGTAAGTCCCATCTCCGGTAGCGTCAAAAAAGACTTTTCCTTCTATCAGCTTTTTCGGTGCATACAGTGTAGGTTCAGTTTTTAGGAAAAATCCGTCTTCGAGAAAGATTCCTGAAACAAAATTGCCTGTCAAGGCAAATCCATTATCAGAAGTTTCCATTACACCATAAACATTTGTGGCGCTAACTGGGTCTCCAAAAACAACCCTTGAACTTAGCAGATCCAAGTTTGGGTCTACTTGCACCATAAATACTTGTGATGGATCAGATGGCACTTTAAGTTGAAATCCAACCGCAAGGAAGTTGCCATCAGATGTTGGAATCATGGAAGTAAATCCTTGTTCGATTCCATTTCCGTAAAAGCGGATTTTTGAAAAATCAAGTAGATTGTCAAATTCAGCAATAAAGGCTCTGATTCCATTCTCAAAATAAGAACCGGCAATTAAATAATTATCACCGTTTCTGAGGATTGAAGCTTTAGAATCAAATTTGAAGGATCCACTTTGATTAAAGGTACTTCTTCTGACTTCATTTCCGTTTTCATCAGTTTGAACCAGGAATATATCCGCTCCCACGTTTCCGGAATTTCCCAGCAAAACAAAACCATTTGAAATTTCAATTACATCAAAAGCTTCATCAATTTCAGATTGATTGTCAAAAGTCTGCATCCATAGAGAATCGCCATTTGAATCGGTTTTTAGGATAAACATGTCGGCGTCTCCAGTGGTTGGATTTTCGGTCCTTCCCACAAGGACAAAGTTACCATCAGAGGTACTTTTTACTTTCCAGGCCTTGTCAGACTCAATGTTACCGTAATTTCTAGTCCAAAGAATTTCGCCGGCTTCATTGATTTTAATAATAAAAATGTCTGTAGGATTGTTTTGGCCGCCCATGGATGTGTAATCTCCCACAATTACATAGCCATCTTGAGCTTCAACAATACTGTAGCCTTTTTGGTCTCCGCTTCCACCAAGAGTTTTTTCCCATAAAATATCGCCGTCCAGGTCAAAACGAACGATCCAAACCTCTTGGCCAGAATTGGCAGAACCCGTTTCAGTGAATCCAACTGATATATAATCTTCATTATCAGCTTGTGTGGATTCGTAAAAAACATCAGTATTAGGTCTTTCAAAGAACTTGTCCCACAATTGAGCCTTTAAGTCAGTTGTCGTCCCACTAACTGCCAGTCCAATCAGTAGCAACTGAATCAGACGAGTTATCGACAACATTTTCTTATTGGTTTCTTTCATGGGTGCTATTGATAAGCGTTGTTGTTTAATGACGATACAAATGTGCAAATACATTTTCCCTAGTACAAAGACAAAAAAAGGCATTTGTTGAGCAGTTTATATGGAGAAATATGAAACATTTAATAAAAATACAACTATAAATGCTTATAAAACAGAATTGTATAACAAATATGAAAAGTTCTAATTTTTGTATTTGTTGAAAAAGAATATTTTTATTGCATGGAAAAAAGCCGTTTGTTAGAAGTTTTTAACGCACTTTCTAAAAAGGAGATTAGAGATCTCAGGAAATGGCTGCATTCTCCTGCGCATAATCAACGTGAAGATGTCCAACTTTTATTCGAATATCTGGAAAATATTGGTCAGGAAGCTGATGAAAAATTATTATTAAAAGAGACAGTCTACTCCAGTCTTTTTCCGGATGAAGCATTTGATGATGCAAAATTTAGACAAACCACCCATTTCCTCCTCAAGGCAATAGAAGAGTATTTCATATACCAGGAATTGAGAAGTGATGAGGTGAGGGCCAAAACAGGATTGGCCAGAGTATACCGTAAAAAGAAAATTCCCAAAGCCTTCGGAGCCGCTATGCGCGATGCGCATAAAGAGCAGGAGAAATATCCTTTTAGAAATGAGCACTTCCATCGGAATGATTTTTTGCTTCAGTTGGAAGAATATTCTTACCGGGAGACCCAAAAGCGTACTGCAGAGATGAATCTGCAAGATTTGGGAAATGCACTGGAGGTTACCTTTTTAGCCGATAAGCTTCGGTACAGTTATCTAATGATTGCGCACCAGGTGGTATACAAGACTGAGTATGATTTTGGGATGCTGGAAGAGGTCCTTAAATATGTTGAAGAAAAGGATTTTATGAGCATCCCGGCTATTGCGGTCTATTATTATGGATATAAGGCAAATGTTGAAAAGGATAACCCTTCTCATTTTCAGCATTTGAAAACTACCATTATTGAAAATGAAAGTAAATTTCCTCAAGCTGAAAGGCGGGACATTTATTTGATGGCTATTAATTACTTGATCAACAGGATGAATTCCGGTGACTCACTGGCAGTTAAGGAACTTTTTGAATTTTATAAAAATGGAATTGAAAAAGAAATACTGATTGAAAACGAATCCTTGAGTCGTTTTACATTTAGAAATGTGGTTTCACTTGGCCTTATTTTAAAGGAATATGGCTTTGTGGAAAAATTCATTCCTACCTATGCAACTTTCCTTGAAAGTAAGAATCGGGACTCTATAGTTCATTACAGCCGTGCATTATTACATTTTGAAAGAAAGGATTATGAAACGGCCATGCAATTATTGATGCAGGTCGAATACGATGATTTGCTAATGAACCTCTCAGCAAAGAGTATGCTTATTCGGATGTTTTACGAAGAGGATGAGTTGGACGCACTGGAATCGTTGCTGGAAAGTATGAGAACTTATATGCAACGGAAGAAGGTAATGGGCTACCATAAATCAAATTTTTCCAATTTGATTCGGATGACTAAAAAATTGGTAAAGATTAATCCATTTAATCGCGAGCAGGTAGAGAAGTTGAGAAAGGATGTAGTTGAAGCCAATCCTATGGGAGGAAGAGAGCGAAATTGGTTATTGCAGCAGATTGATGCTTTGTAAAAAAAAACACGCTCCAAAAGGAGCGTGTTGCACTAAAATTTAATAACTAAAAAGAGATAGCGTTTCTTTATAATCAATGTTTGATTCTCTCTCGATTTTTTAAGTAGATTTGTTGATAATCTCTTTTTTTGTGTGATGTTTGATTCTCTCTAAAAAAAATATTTGATTCTCTCTCTCAAAAAAGTATAAAGTAGTTTTTGTGTGTTTGTTGGATTAGTTCATTCCCTCGTCATCTATAATTATATCAACCTGACATTGATTAGTTTGATATAATGTTTCAGAAAACTGAGTAGAATCTGAAATAATCCCTAATTGGATCATCGCAGCGATGATTAGTGCCGTTACCATAGTTCGATAGTTTTTGTTTTTAAATACAGTACAAATTTAATCGAGTCGGCACTATTATTTCAGGCAATATTTGATAATTTAGGACATGAAAAACACGCCTATTAAATGCATAGGAAAACCACAAATGTCTCTTTTTCAGTCATTTGTGTTTAATTAACTGGGGGTTAATTGTCAAACTTTAAGACATGAAATCAATTAGAGAAATGGTTCTTTTGCTCAAAAATTATAAGATGAGCAAGATAGAAATACTAGGAAATCCTGGTCAATCTAACCAATCTATGT
>JAGQWW010000196.1 GCA_020436955.1 Saprospiraceae bacterium
TAAAGGAACTATCAATATTCCTGAGGAAGGATATTACTTGCTTTATCTGAATTATTCGAATGGCAGTGGTCCCTGGAATACAGACAACAAATGCGCCATCCGAAACTTTGCTGTGAATGATGCGGATGCGGGCACACTGGTCTTACCTCAAAGGGGCACCAATGAATGGTCAGATTGGGGCAAATCCAATGCCCTGGAAGTCTTTTTTAACAAGGGGGAAAACACTTTTGAAATTGCACTAAAGAATTGGAACATCAATATGGATGGAACTGTGAACAGAGCCATGTTGGATAAAATGGTATTAATTAAAATCGACTAAAAGCTGAATTTACTTTTTGTACCGATCATTTAATCCCTTTCCTTCCAGGATAATAGGTATGCACTTTTGCATCCTGGATATGACGGTTTTTTCCATTTTTGGCTCATTGAGATATTCAAGGTATTCTCGTTGTCTTCCGGGCGTCAAGCCATTAAATTGCTCTAGCAATGCCGGATTTGTATCAAGCTCAATTTGAAAGACGGAAGGAATCGGCCATTTTTTATTTTTATCAGCAACGATTTCTTTGCCTTGTTTTTGGTTTTCAATGGCTTCTTTCAAATAAGCTAGCACAAGTTTATCAGGGATTTCGTCGCCTTCCTCGAATCTCCATTGTCGCATTCCTTTTGTTTTGCCCTCCTGAGCATTCAACAACACCCCTGCCTCATCTCTTAAGAAGGAACCATTATAAAACCACAGACCTGCATGAGCGGTAAAGGCTCCAATCCCTACAACATTTTTATTATTGATAGTATAAACCGGCATTCCCCATTTCAAGGTCTCCATCAATTCTGTTTGATTGCAAAGTTTCCTTAACAAAGTAAGCGTTGGAAGCCATTTTGGATCCACTGATTGGAAGAAATCATCCACCGTTTTTTTCATAGATGTAAGGAGTTTTACAATTAAAAGAATAGGAAATGCACCGCAAATGACAAAGCAGGGTTAATCTCACTGCATTGGACATCAAAAAGCTTTCAAGCAGGTTTTTATGCCATTACCTTTGTTCAAAATTAATAAAACCTGTGGCATTGAAAATTAAGATTGCCTTATCCTTTTTAATAGTACTTGTAGGATTTACTGCTTGTCAGAAAGATAGTGATGTGGTTCCAACGCCAAATCGTCCCGATTTGTATGCAGGTTATTTAACCTATTCAAAAATCCAAAAGGCTGGAAATCATGACCCTGTGGTAAATCTTCAAACCTCCTGGCAGGAAGTAGAGGTTACTTTCGGCGGTTCAGATTCAATATATTTCAAAATACCATATTTGCCAACCATAGGTTTTGCCTGTAATGATTTGCATGAATATGAATTGCACCAGGGTACCACAGGTCGTACTGAAATTTCCATATCAACCGATACTATTCGAATGTTCCACATGGAGAAAAGTGGATCGATTGAAGAGTATCTGGAAGAGACCTGGGAATTTGAAGGGATAAAAACAAAGTAAAATATACACGGGCAACCTTTTGTACTTTTACCTAAATTGCCCTTATGATAGATACCACTTATGAAATCCGCCCAATTGAAGAACGAAACCGCGAGCAGGTAAAAAAATGGTTTATTTCCCGATGGAAAACCGATTTTCTTGTAAGCAAAGGTCAAAAACACTTCTTCGATGACTTACAAGGTTTCCTTGCCCTGGACAATGGCCGCATATTAGGCATTGCTACTTTCCGCAACGAAACTTCAGAAAATAGCACTGAAGTGATTTCCCTCGATAGTTTCCAGGAAAACATTGGAATTGGTTCAACACTTATCCGCCATATTGTAGACCTGGCTTCTCAGGAAGGTAAAGAACGAATCTGGCTCGTAACCACCAATGACAACACCAATGCACTTCGTTTTTATCAGAAAAGAGGCTGGAATATGATCCATTTCTACAGAGATGCAGTGGAGAAAGCCAGAGTCTTAAAACCTTCTATTCCCGAAACAGGGAAAAACGGCATTCCAATTCTCCATGAGATTGAACTGGAGATTCAATTAACTTAGGGCGTTGCTCTTTTATCGAAAAATCGTCTTGACTGGTCTTGATTTCAACTCTTTTTCTTTTCTTTTAACCTATTTTAAAAAGAAAAGTCTATGAGTTTCGCAGGCCATGTTATCGATATGATGAAACGAATGCAAGCCAACAGGGCTATGCAGAAAGGCGGTCAATATTTTGAAAAAGCAGAAGGAGGCATCAAGCCTTCCGAAAAGCGATACAATCCTGAATTTGCCAACAAACCTGAATCTCTTAAAAAGGCTACCCGGGAAAAAATTAATGAACAATTAGTCAAAGAAAGGAAACGAGATATCATTTGGTTGGCTATCTTGGTTACACTTATCGTATGCTTGTTAATCCTATTTTTATAGCCATGCAACAACCCGAAGTACTTGTAGTTGATTACGATCCAACTTGGAAAAACCATTTTGAAGAAATCAAAAGTAAACTCCTACCAAATTTAGAAAGCTATGATATCGACATCCAACATGTTGGAAGTACTTCTGTACCGGGCCTCGCTGCAAAACCGGTAATTGATATCGATATTATAGCATTGGATGCATCACAAATTCCAGCCATTTTGGAGGCTATTTTAAGTTTAGGATATACCCACCTTGGCGACCTGGGTATAAAAGGAAGGGAAGCCTTCAAAAAAATTGATTTACCTAATGAAACCCCATGGTTTAGACACAACCTTTATCTAGGTTTCAAAGATGCCCCAAGCATTCAAAATCATCTCAAATTAAAGGCATTCCTTTTGGCAAATCCGGACGTTGCAAAGGCATATGGTGATTTGAAAAAAGAATTAGCAGAGAAGTATGCCTCCAATCGTGCCCTTTACACAGAAAAGAAATCTGACTTCATTTTAGGGATCCTGGAAAAATTAGGGTTCAACTCCGAATTATTGGAAGACATCCGTGACCAAAACAAAGCCTGAATCAATTTAAATTGATAAATTTCAGGCTTTAAATCCGGACAATTTATGGATCTCAATTTTCCAAAAGTAGAACTACACCTACACCTGGAAGGAATCATTACTTTCAAGCGCCTGCTTAGCTTGTATGATTCCAAAGGGATTCCAATGCCGCATTTCATGCAAAACGGCTTTCCGGATAGCTTCCCTACCTTTACCAATTTTGTCGATGCTTTTTACGCCTGTTGTACACCTATTCAAAAGGAAGAAGATTTCAGATTTTATATCGAGGGCTTGGCAGGCTACATGGAGGAAAACAACCTGGTTTATACTGAAATCTCCTGGACTCCATTTTTTTATATCCATAAAGGATTATCCTTTGAAAAAATGATGGGCATAATGAATGAGGAGCTGGAAAGCTTAGGTATTCGTTCGAAGGTTCGATTCATTATTGATGTACAGCGGGATCACGGAGATGATGTAATGAATGCAATCTTTTCAAAAATAGCAGGCAGTAAGGATTTCCAAATTGCCGGGGTCGGAATGACCGGTGATGAATTTCAATCCATTCCCAAAAAAGGAATTTATTGGTTTGAAAGGCTCCATGAAGAATGCAACTTTGGACGAACTGTTCACACCGGTGAATATGGTGGACCTGAAAAAATAAGGGAGGTGATTGACCAGTTGAAGCCTGAAAGATTAGGACATGGAATAAATGCAATACAATCCGATTCACTTTTAAGTGAGATACTGGATAAAGGCATACACCTTGAAAACTGTCCAACCTCTAACCTGAAATTACATCGGGTAGACAGGTATCAAAACCATCCATTAAAACTTTTCCTCGAGAAAGGTATTTCTGTAGGTATCAATTCTGATGACCCGGGTATTTTTAAGATGCCCATCAATCATGAAATTGAAAAGTCGATTGAAATTTTAGGCCTTTCTGAACAGGAAGTTAGGGACCTCAACCACAATGCAATCAAAGCTGCATTTATTGAAAAGGTTGATATTGAAAAAATTGAGCACCAGGTAAACCAATATTATGAGAAATAGTGCCTTTCATTATGCCTTCCAGGTGACGGATATTGAAGAGACCCGACACTTTTATTGTAACGTATTAGGTTGCGAAGAAGGCAGGAGCACTGACACCTGGATAGATTTCAATTTTTTTGGCAATCAATTGTCAGCCCACCTGGGTCAGCAAAAGGACCTGGATTGGATAGGGAAAGTGGATGACAAAATTGTTCCTATACCTCACTTTGGGGCAGTACTTGACAAGCATGATTTCCAATCGCTCGCATCAAAATTGCAAGCGAACCAAATTCAATTTGTCATTGAACCTTATTTACGCTTTGAAGGACAAGCAGGTGCACAATGGACTATGTTCATCGTGGACCCAAGTGGTAACCCACTGGAATTCAAAGCATTTGAAAATGAAGAAAATTTGTTTGAAAAATGACGGAATCACCTTCTGATTACCAATTACTACTATTCCAGCACGATAATTGCGGTATCTGCGTGGCTTTAAAACCGAAAATCCAGGAGTTGCTGGCTGAAAATTTTCCGGGACTGGAATTGACAATAGTAGATTTGATAAAACAACCGGAAATGAGGGGCAAGCATCTGGTTTTTACGGCTCCTACCCTCCTCTTTATGCAAGGCGAAAAAGAATGGTTCAGAATGTCAGGCAATTTCCCGGTGGTAAACCTGAAAAAGAATCTTTTATCCTTTTTCCCTGTAACCAATTGAGGTATTTGTATTAAAAACATTGCATAAGCAACTGGTTTTCAATCTTTCTAAAACTGTAACCGTGAAAAAAATCTTTACGCTACCTTTCTTTTTACTCTTTGGTCTAAGTCTTTTTGCACAACTAAATATGGAACTCCGTTCCACCTACCAATACAACCAGCGACTCAATGACGTATGGGGATGGACCGATCCGGACGATGGAACCGAATATGCACTGGTAGGAACACGGACCGGAACTTCTATTGTATCATTAGCTGATATAGAAAATCCAAACGAGGTAGCATTTATCCCGGGTCCAAACTCCATCTGGAGAGACATCAAAACCTGGGGCGATTTTGTTTACGTAATCAACGAAACCAGTAATGGCGTGGCGGTAATTGACATGACCGATGCACCGGACAATATTACCTACTTTGAGTGGACGCCTAACATCCCAGACCTTGGAGGTACACTTAGTAGTTGCCACAATTTATATATCGATGAGTTTGGATTTTGTTACCTCACAGGATGTAACCTCAACAGCGGAGGTGCCATTTATGTAGACGTACACAGCATGCCGGGACAACCGGCTGTGGTTGGATGGGGCCCCGCTACCTATTCCCATGATATTTATGCAAGGGATAATAAAATGTATACTTCTGAAATTTACAAAGGGCAATTTGGAGTATATGATGTTAGCGACAAATCCAACACCATTAAACTTGCAGGTCATAATACACCGTATAATTTCACCCATAACACCTGGCTCAACGATGCCGGAGATGTGATTTTTACAACCGATGAAAGAGGCAATGCTCCGGTAGCCGCCTATGATATTGCTGATTTGGACAATATCCAACTTTTGGATGAATTCAGACCAATTGCTACCATCAACCGCAATGTGATTCCTCACAATGTACATGTATGGGATAATTGGTTGTTGGTGTCTTATTACACAGATGGAGGTATCGTAGTAGATGCTTCTAAACCTGACAACCTGATTGAAGTAGGAAATTTTGACTCTTTCCTCGGCAACGATGGCGGATTTAGCGGCGCCTGGGGATTGTATCCTTTTTTTCCAAGTCAAACCGTGTTGGTCTC
>JAGQWW010000197.1 GCA_020436955.1 Saprospiraceae bacterium
CAGCAAGTACCTAAAATGTGGATTACTTTTTTGCAAAGGGATCATAGCAATCCCGATGATAAGGGCAATCAAAGCTGCCTGCCACAAAGAGTGAATCACTGTCCAGCCCAGGGCGTAAAGTATTTCTTCTGAAAATATGTTAGTAAGGTTCTGCATGATTTCAGCTTAATGTCGTTTGGTTTTAGGATTTTTTGTTTTCCAGCTTTTCAATAAGCATTTTAATCTCGTCCAATTCTTCTCTAGAAGCTTTGCCATTGCCCAGTGCACTCATAACCAATTGAGCGGCAGAACCTCTGAAAGCTGTATCAACAAATTTATCCAGAAGGTCTTTTTGTATTTCTTCCTCTTTCACTTTCGCTCTGTAAATGTGAGTGCGGGAAGAATCGTCACGGTCGACCAAACCCTTTTCAAACATGATTTGCATGATCTTCAGGGTAGTGGTGTATCCAACTTCCCTTTCTTCATTCAGGAGCTCATTTACAAATCGTACCGATTGGGGACCATTTTCCCATAAGACCTGGAGAATCTCCAATTCTGAATCTGTGGGTCTTATTATTTGCTTTTTTGACATTGGAATTTGTTTATACGATAACTTTCGTAGTACAAGTTTATACGAATCTTTTCGTAAGTCCAAATTTAAACTACGACAATTTTCGTATGTTAGGATGATTTTAACATTTTGTGATAAAATGCGCCTTCAAATGCAGAAAAAACAGCGAATTTTCGCTAAAAAGCCTAATTTTGGCTCCTTATGTCTACCAAGCAGCTTAACGATAAGATCATCTTCGGATTGAAAGTCCGACAACTTCGACAGGAACAGAAGTTGTCCTTTGCTGCATTTTCCAATGCTACGGGCATGTCTGTTTCCTATTTAAATGAAATAGAGAAAGGGAAAAAATATCCTAAAGATGATAAAATCGCCATTCTGGCGGCTGCCCTTAATGTACCGGCATCAGTGTTGACCTCCACCAAATTGCCCCGTTCCCTTGCCCCGGTAGAGGACCTGCTGCAATCCAATTTTTTACAGGAATTGCCCTTGGACCTATTTGGGGTAGAGTTGCCCAAGGTTGTGGAAATGATTGCGAACGCACCTTCCAAAGTGGGTGCATTCATTGCCACGTTGGTGGATTTGTCTCGTAACTATGCTTTGGCAGAGGAGAATTTTTACTTTGGAGCATTACGCTCCTACCTTGAAATGCACAATAATTATTTTGGGGAATTGGAGGACCAGGTGGATGCTTTTGTAAAATTGCATCACTTACCGACCGGAATGGCCATCCATCAAAATACGCTACGGAGGATACTGGAAGATGAATACGATTATAATGTATTGCCCGAAGGATTAAAGGACTACCCGGAGCTTAGTGCACTGAGAGCATTATTTGTACCCAAATCCAGGTCTTTTTTATTGAATCAAAATTTAAGTAATGCCCAACAATGTTTCCAACTGGGGAAGGAGTTGGGTTTCAATTTCCTTCAATTAAAAGATAGAGCGCTTACCTCCAGTTTGTTGAAAGTGGAAAACTTTGAACAGGTTTTGAGTCATTTCAAAGCGGGCTATTTTTCTGCCGCATTGCTTATTAACAGGCAATCGTTTATCGAAGACTTGAAACACTTCTTTGCCAGCCCACGGTGGGATGCCGACTGGTTGCCAAGTCTTTTAAAAAAATATGATGCAACTCCCGAAATGCTCATTCAACGGATGACCAATTTATTGCCGGAATATTTTGGGGTTGAAGATATCTTCATCCTTCGCTTTGTCCATAAACCATCTACAGGTGCCATGAAAATGGATAAAGAGCTACACCTCAATCGTAGGCACCGCCCACATTCCAATGCCTTAAAAGAGCATTATTGCAGGAGATGGCTTTCCTTTTCACTTATGAGGGATTTTAAAGAAGATGAGACTTTTAAGATTGGCATTCAGCATTCCAAATACTTGCAAACTGAAGATAACTACCTGTGTATTACCATGGCCACTACGGTTGCTGAAGACAGGATGGTCAGCGTAACCCTGGGAATACTGCAAAATGAGCAAAGCCGACAGGTAATCCAATTTTCTAATGACCCGGTTATACCTGAAAAAACAGTTCACACCACCTGCGAGCGATGTCCGTTAAAGGATTGTGCTGTGCGTGCTGCTGACCCGATTGTAGTGCGAGAGAAAGAGAAGTTTAAAAAAGTAATGAATCGGGTTGAAAGCCTGATGAAAGACTAGTCTTTTGTGTCCTTGATAAATTTCAAAGACACTGAGTTTACACAATGGCGGGTATTTTTCTGGGTAAACCTTTCTCCATGGAAAACATGTCCAAGGTGTCCACCACAATTATTACAAAGAATCTCAATGCGGCGACCATCCGCATCAGTTTCTTTTTTAACTGCGCCAGGAATTTCATCATCAAAACTAGGCCAACCACAACCAGAGCTAAATTTATCTTCAGAGCGATACAATGGCGCTTCACATCGTCTGCATACATAAACGCCTGATTCCTTATGCTCATTAAATTCTCCAGAGAAAGGCATTTCCGTACCTTTATGTACGATGACTTGTTCTTCGAAAGGGGTCAGTTTATTCCATTTTTCCATTGGTCAGCTGATTTTTATGAGAAACAGATGCAGGTAAGAAAGGTTGATAGTAAAAACTTGAGAAACGACTCAAAAAATAGTTTTAGTCGAAAAAATCCTAGAAATCGTACAATGTAGTAAACTTGCAGCCTCGAATGCGTGTCATATTTGCAAAAAGTTATCATGCAACGTAGAATATATTATCAAGCAGGAGGAGGAAACAACCCATTTGGGTCTATTCTATCTTTGCTTTTTATGGTTTTGTTTTTTGTCGGGTTGTTTTATCTCGCCAACTTCATTTTTAAGATCCTTTGGTGGGTAGCCCCCGTTTTATTAATTGTTACATTAATCATTGATTATAAAGTAGTCACCAATTACCTGAAGTGGGTAGGGAGTTCCTTCAGACGCAATTGGTTTTTTGGTATTCTATTAGGATTGTTTACAGTTTTGGGATTTCCGCTGGTTACAGCCATTTTATTTTTTAAGGCTCTTTTTAAAAGAAAGGTAAAGCAGGCTCAAGATGAATATGAAGCACAAACCAAAGGTACCTTAATTGATTATGAAGAGGTGGATAGTGAGCAACACATTACCATAGAATTGCCTCCGTCTGTTCCTCCAAAGGAAAAAGAACCGAAAGATAGCCGTTACGACGATCTATTTGAATAAACCCCTGCTATATGGTTACAGGCTGGATTGTGTTGGTTGCGCTGGTGGCCGTGTTGTACAGCCTACTGATGGTTTTGGTGATTCAAGGATGGAATAAGACCCGGAAATCGGGGATTCCTTCCAATTATTTCCCTGTTACGAGCCTCTCCCTTATAATTCCTTTTCGAAATGAATCGCATCGTCTCCAGCCACTAATTGCATCATTGGATGCTGTGCAATATCCTCGTGATTTGTTGGAGATTATTTGTGTAGATGACCATTCAGAGGATGATACTTTTCAAAAACTGTCAAGACACGTCCATCCGTGTTTACAAGTCATCCAATTAAAAGGAGGTACGAATGGGAAAAAAGCTGCTTTGCGTTTAGGCGTTAAACAGGCTAAAGGCGATATTTTGGTTTTTACGGATGCAGATTGCCAATTTGATAACCAGTGGTTGATGCAGATTGCTTATGAAATGGAGACTTCTCAAGCCGGAATTCTGGCAGGTCCTGTCCATATAAAAGGACCAAGGAGTTTTCTGGCAAAATTCCAGGAGTTGGATTTTTTAGGTATGCAGGGAGTAACTGTGGCCGGCTTATGGTTTAAAAAGCTACCCTTTGCGAATGGTGCAAATTTGGCTATCAAAAAGTCTTTTCTGGAACAACTCGGCGGGTACCCCGATGATAAATCAACAAGAAGCGGCGATGATGTATTTTTGATGGAAAAGGCATTATTAAAAGATCCTTCCAGCGTAGCATTTTTAAAATCAAAAAAGGCAATCGTTAAGACCTCGCCTTATCTCAGTTGGGAGGCATTTTTCCAACAGCGTCTTCGATGGGCTTCCAAAACAGATGCCTATGAAATGCAAGAAATGGTATATGCTCAAGGGCTCGTTTTTGCCTTCAATCTGGTCATCTTAGCCAGTTTGCTATTAGGAATTTTTCATCTGCATATTTTGATAATCGGTCTTATTGCGTTCTTGATAAAATCCTTTTGGGATATCATTCTTCTTCGAAAGACTGCTGCATTTTTTAATGTCCGGTTTTCCTTTCCTTTCTTTTTAATAGCCGCCTTATTTTACCCTTTTTACTTCCTCGTTGTTGGAGCTATGAGTTTCCAAAAGGAGCAGATAGAATGGAAGGGTAGGAGGCTTTTATTTTATTAAGTTATTGGCTTGTTGAGGTCGGGAGACCTCTTTTAAATGGTAAGAATGAGTGGGAGAATCGTACTAGCGGGGCTTCAGTTTTTTTATTGAAGCTGGCGGAGTCTCTGACTCAACGCCAGGTATTTTAATTGTCTCCGGACAATTAAAAAAGCACTGGGTCAATTCGTGTCACCTTCAAAGGGCACATAGGTAACTGCAAATAGTTTCTTGCACTACTATAAAGATAATCTGAAGGGTGTTCCACAATGCCTTGTCTCACCGGATTTTCATGTATGTAATTAATTTTTTGCCAAATGACCTTATCAGTAAATAATAATGTGGGGTGACTGCCATGAATCCAGATTTGGTAGTGTTGATAGGCTGTAAAATTCTGACCATAAAACTTCAGTACATGTTCCAACCACATTTTTCGGCTTTCCGGTCCGGTTTGGATCGCTTGCCAGATGGTTTGTGCAGTAAATTTTTTAAAATCTCTGATTACCTCACCTAAAGGCTGGCGATTTCCATTTTTAACACTTGCAATTAAATAGATATGGTTGGACATTATGACGTAAGCATAAATAATAAGCCCTTTTTCCTGCTGACAATATTTTAGCGAATTGATAAGAATTTCTTTGTAAACAGGTCTTGTGAAAATGTCTATCCAACCAATTGTAGTCATGGTGAGGTAGTTAAGACCATATTGATCCAGGATAATTCTTCGTGGCATGTTTTAGCTTTCCTTGTTTGTTGTAAAGATAGGGTGGAATTCTAGAGGAATGAAGTTTTGAAGTGTCTCAGATATGGAATTGAGTATAGAGATGGAGTTGAGGTCGGGAGACCTCCATAAATTAGAGGATACGAGTCATAGACTCGTACCAGCTTGTTAAGAACGAGTGGGAGACTCGAACCAGCGTTTAACCAGCGTTTAACTAGCGGTGGCTTGTAACTACGTCAACTTAGCGCCGGTTTTTGTTGTTATTATTAAAAGGATTTTAGCTCCATTTTCACTTTTGAAAAGCTGAAATCCATTTATAAAAAACCACAAAACTAAATCAAATGGCATTCATAGATTATTATAAAATACTTGGGGTCAATAAGGATGCTTCAGAAAATGAAATCAAAAAAGCTTATCGAAAATTAGCCCGTAAGTACCACCCCGATTTGAATCCGGATAATAAGGAAGCAGAGAAAAAATTCAAGGAAATAAATGAGGCAAATGAGGTACTGAGCAATCCGGAAAATCGCAAAAAATATGATAAGTACGGTGAGAATTGGCAGCACGGAGAAGAGTATGAAAAAGCCAGGCGTCAATATGAACAGCAGTCTCAGCAAAGAACGCAACAACAATATGGCGGACAGGGGTATTCAGACCAGGATTAT
>JAGQWW010000198.1 GCA_020436955.1 Saprospiraceae bacterium
CCTTGGACCAAATCCTTCTTGCAACTCTACCGATAACTGCATATTCTGGGTCTACACCATTACTAAAGAAGAAAGATAGGTTGCCGGCAAAATCATCGATATTCATACCTCTGGAAAGGTAATACTCTACGAAAGTAAAGCCATTAGCAAGCGTAAAGGCCAACTGGGTAATTGGATTGGCACCTGCTTCAGCAATGTGGTATCCGGAAATAGATACAGAATAAAAATTGCGGACGCGACTATTGATGAAGTATTCCTGTACATCTCCCATCAACTTCAATGAGAATTCTGTACTGAAAATACAAGTATTCTGTGCCTGGTCCTCTTTTAAAATATCCGCCTGAACGGTACCCCGTACGCTGTTCAATGCTTTTGCCTTGAGCTGGCTGTAAACATCAGCCGGTAATACCTGGTCGCCGGTAAGTCCCAATAACATTAAACCCAGACCATTGTTTCCTTCAGGCACCTCAGCACGATACACAGGTCTTGGAAGACCCTTGTCATCGTACACTTCTTTCAATTTGGCCTCGACTTTATCTTCCAGTCCATGCTCCTTGATGTACAATTCACATTGCTGGTCGATTGCTGTGTTCATAAAATAAGCACATATCGTAGCCGCAGGACCATTAATGGTCATACTCACCGATGTCTTAGGGTCACAACGGTCAAATCCGGAGTACAAACGTTTTGCATCATCCAGGCAAGAAACACTTACACCACTGTTTCCAATTTTTCCATAAATATCCGGACGGTAGGCCGGGTCTTCTCCATACAGTGTAACCGAATCGAATGCAGTTGACAATCTGGCAGCCGGCATGCCCAAACTTAGATAATGGAATCGTTTGTTGGTACGTTCAGGTCCACCCTCTCCTGCAAACATCCTGGTTGGATCTTCGCCTTCTCTTTTGAAAGGAAATACACCTGCTGTGTATGGGAATTCACCCGGGAAGTTTTCCTGTAAACGCCATTGTAAGATATCTCCCCAATCTTTATACCTCGGTGTCGCTATTCGTGGAATTCTTGTACCTGAAAGACTGGTTCGGTAGGTTTTAACCCTGATTTCCTTATTTCTTACCTCATAGACATATTCATCAGCCGCATATCTATCAACTCTCGCACTGTGATTCTCCAAAATAGCTTTGCAGCGCCAGTCCATTCTTTCTTCCAGCTCTTTGTAACGCTTTTTAAGGGTTTCTAACACTGCCTCTTTCCCATCAATTGACTGGTCTTCCAACATCTGTATCGTGGTGTGCAGACCATACATCTTACGGGCAATATCCACCTGTTCTTCTACCTGTTGGTCATAGCCACGGTTGTTTTCAGAAATTTCAGACAGATATCTTACCCTACTAGGAGGAATGATAAAAATCTTTTCACTCATCCCGGTTTTCATGACATGCTCACTGTCAAGTGGTGCATTGGTTGCTTCAACGATTTTATTCATTAATGCTTTATAAAGAGCATTTACCCCCGGGTCATTAAATTGGCTGGCAATGGTACCAAAAACAGGCATTTCATCAACTGCTCTTTCAAAGAGCTGATGGTTGCGCTGGAATTGCTTTTTCACGTCTCTTAACGCATCCTGGGCACCTCTTTTGTCAAATTTATTGATAGCAATAATGTCAGCGAAGTCCAACATGTCAATTTTCTCCAGCTGCGTAGCTGCACCGTATTCCGGGGTCATCACGTATAGGGAAACATCAGAATGGTCGACAATCTCTGTGTCAGACTGTCCAATACCCGAGGTCTCAAGAATAATCAAATCAAAGCTGGCCGCCTTTAGAATATCAAGTGCAGACTGCACATGTTGTGAAAGCGCTAAATTGGATTGTCTGGTGGCAAGAGAGCGCATGTAAGCACGATCGCTTTTCACACTATTCATACGAATACGGTCTCCCAACAGTGCTCCACCTGTCTTCCTTTTAGAAGGGTCGACTGAAATGATCCCGATCTGTTTATCTTCAAAATCGATTAAAAATCGTCTGATCAACTCATCTACCAGGCTCGATTTACCGGCACCCCCGGTCCCTGTAATACCCAAAACCGGAATAATCTTCGTTTGCTTTTTAATCAAACTTGCTATCTGCGGCTTAATAGCAGTATTATAGAGTTCAGGATTATTTTCTGCAGTAGAAATCAACTTGGCAATGGAATAATAATCTCCTTCCGTAAAATGCTGAAGCTCCCCATTCAATTTTTCTCCCGTAGGAAAATCACATTTTTCCAACAAGTCGTTGATCATACCTTGAAGCCCCATGTGACGTCCGTCGTCCGGATGGTAGATTCGGTCAATACCATAAGCATGTAATTCTTCAATTTCCTCCGGAAGGATGGTCCCTCCACCTCCACCAAAAATTTTGATGTGGCTGGCACCCTTTTCTCTTAACAAGTCATACATGTATTTGAAGAACTCCATGTGACCTCCCTGGTAAGAGGTAATGGCAATACCCTGGGCATCTTCCTGGATAGCGGCATCCACAATCTCTTTTACACTTCTGTTATGTCCAAGGTGAATAATCTCTGCTCCGCTTGATTGCAGGATTCTTCTCATGATATTGATAGCGGCATCATGGCCGTCAAAAAGAGAAGCGGCAGTAACAATTCTGACTTTATTCTTTGGCTGGTAAGGTGCTATTTTTTCCATTTGTAGGGCACAAATTAGTTTTGAAAAATTGTCATTTATTTGGTCTTTTCAATTCAACCAAAACCTTATTTCACTTCATCGGTAGAACAACAAATTATCTTTCAATTTGCTCATTAGCAATTTTCAAAATTACGAAAATTGCACGCATTCTATGCCATCTATTGGGAGGTTTAGCCTTCAGGGAGGAATTTTTTCAACAAATCGTGGGCCGCTTTAAAAGGGGAAATTTGACTTTCAAGCACCTGCTCTTCCATTGTATGGAAAGTAGCTTGTATGGCAGGATTTTGGAAAAAACTGGAAAAAAGGCTGTCCTTAATCGTCTCCATAAACCAGAATTTGGCCTGGCGCTTTCGGTTTTCCTGCAACCAGCCATTTTCGATGACATGCGATTGAAAGTCGCCAACCGCTGTCCAAATTTCCTCTATTCCTGTTTTATCGGTAGCCGAGCATAATTCTACTTTTGGTGTCCAATCTGACTCTTTAGGTGGAAAAAGATGCAAGGCGTTAATATAGGCTCTTTTTGATTTTTTTGCCAGTTCCAATCTTTCACCATCCGATTTGTTGACAGCTACAATATCTGCCATTTCTACAATTCCCCTTTTGATTCCTTGTAATTCATCACCTGCTCCTGGTATCAACAATAACAGGAACAAATCGACCATTGAATGTACCGTAATCTCTGACTGCCCGACACCAACTGTCTCGATAAAAACGTGTTCATAGCCTGCTGCTTCACAAAGGATGATGGTTTCCCGGGTTTTTCTGGCTACGCCTCCCAGGGATTCTCCTGCCGGACTTGGCCGGATAAAAGCCAAAGGATCCCTTGACAACTGCTCCATACGGGTTTTATCACCCAATATGCTCCCTTTACTAATTTGACTACTGGGATCGATTGCCAGGACTGCTACTTTTTTACCATCCTTTGTCAACAAAGACCCCATCGCCTCGATAAAAGTACTTTTTCCAACCCCAGGCGTTCCGGTAATGCCAATCCGCAAAGAGTTGCCACTATGAGGAATGCATGCATCAATTACCCTTTCAGCAATATCCTGGTGTTCCTTCCTTTTGGATTCAATTAGCGTAATAGCCCTACCTAAGGCTACCCTGTCTCCTTTGAGGATGTTATCCACCAATTCATTTGCATCCGGCAAAATCCTGGATCGATTGTATGATGAAGCGTCCGACATTTAACTTTCCAGTTCTTTTAATGCCATCCATGCCATCAGACCAGCTCCAACCTTCAGTGCTTCTTCATCAATATCGAACGTATTGGTGTGTATAGGAGAAGTGATACCTTTTTCAGGATTACCGGTACCCAATCTGTAAAAACAAGCAGGCATTTCCTGTGAATAATAGGCAAAGTCTTCTGCAGTCATTCGAATAGGTAATTCAACCACATTTTCTTCACCCAGGTACTCCACCGCATAATCCCAGGCCTTTTTTGTTAGTCCTTCATGATTGATAAGAAATGGGTAACCTACTTTGATATCCATATCGCAGGACCCACCCATACCCTCTGCTATGCATTCGGCAATGGACTTCATCTTTTTATGCGCTTCCATTCGCCACTTTTCATCCATTGTTCGAAAAGTACCTTCCAGCTTAACCGCATTTGGTATTACGTTGGTTGCTCCACCTTCTGAATTTATTTTTCCAAGCGTAAGCACAGATGGAGTCGTAGGATTAGCGTTGCGAGATACGATTTGTTGAAGGGCTACAATTATATGGGCAGCAATTACCACCGGATCTACACAATCGTGAGGCAAGGCTCCGTGCCCCCCTTTTCCATGTACAGTAATATACATTTCGTCAGCTGATGCCATGTATTTTCCTGCCTTGAGTCCGATTTTACCTACTTGCAATGGAGGATGCACATGCTGGCCAAAAATAGCTTCCGGTGCAGGATTTTTAAGTACACCTTCTTTTATCATGATAGATGCACCGCCAGGTAATTTTTCTTCAGCAGGCTGAAAAATGCACTTAACGGTACCTTCCCACTCATCTCGTGTATTGTACAGAATATAACAGGCTCCCAACAAAGAAGTGGTATGAACATCATGCCCACAAGCATGCATTACACCATCATTTTTTGATTTGTAAGGAACATCATTTGCTTCCTGAATAGGGAGGGCATCAATATCGCCTCGAAGCGCAATTACCTTTTTGTCAGGGTTTTTTCCTTTGATCAATGCGACTACTCCGTTCTTGGCAACACCATGTTGATGAGGCACGCCCCAACTGCGCAAGGTATCAGCAATGAACCTTCCTGTCTTTTTTTCATGATAGGACAGTTCAGGATGTTGGTGTAGATGGCGGCGAATACCCACCAACTTTTCGTAGATACTATCTGTAAGACTTTTTATTTTATCCTTCTGCATAATCCTTTGCTTGAAACACAAAGGTGCAGAATCTTAAGCGGAATAACACAGCAAAGAGAGACAAGTATTCAATTAGTCCGGTGAAATTTCAGCTCCTAACTGGTCCATATCACGTATTAACATTCGTCTACGGTTAAAGGTCAGTACATTCCGGTTTCTCAGGTCATTGAGAACGGTTGTAACGGTTTGTCGGGAAGTAGCCGTTAGGTTTGCAATTTCCTGATGGGTTCCAAAATTCCTGATAACTGTTTCGTAGCCTACTCGCTGGCCTTTTCGTTGAGCTAATGCAAAAATAAATTCCAAAATACGCGTACGGCTGTCTTTGAAAACAAGGCTTTCCAGACGCTTTTCCATATCCAGCATTCTGGTACCCATCATGCGCATCAGGTGCATGCTGAGTTCATTATTTTGGCGCATCAAAGCCTTTAGCGTAGCTTTTTGAATGATGCAAACAACTGTTTTTTCCAATGCCTGGGCAAAATCTCTTCGATTTCCCTCCTCAACCAATGCTAGTTCTCCAAATATTTCACCTTCATTGTGAATGGCTTTGGTAATTTCTTTTCCGGTATTACTAAACGATCCTACCTTAACCTTTCCTGACAGCACAAAGTACACTTCGTCTGAAGGATCATTGTATTGAAAGATGAAATCACCTTTTTTGAAAGTCTTTTCAATGTGATGAT
>JAGQWW010000019.1 GCA_020436955.1 Saprospiraceae bacterium
CTGGTCCTTTTGGCAAGGATGTTTGCACTGGCATTTTTGGTACTCGGGTTTGCACAGCCTTTTATTGGAGGAGATGATAATGTAAAAGTAGGCAACCAGTCTGTTTCTATATTCATCGATAATTCCTTTAGTATGGGTGCATTAAGTGAAGATGTTTCCCTGCTTGAAAAAAGTAAAATTAGAGCTAAAGAAATAGTAGAAGCCTTTAATGCGGAAGATGAATTTCAGATTCTGACCAATGACTTTGAAGGAAGACATCAACGATTAGTAGGGCAAGAAGATGCTATTTCATTTATAGAAGAAATAAAACCAGGACCGGCTGTTAAGAAATTTTCCACTGTTTTTGAAAGGCAAAAGCAGGCTTTGCAATCAAGGAAAAATGATTTGACTAAAGTTTATTGGCTTTCCGACTTTCAATCCAATATTTCAGACCTGGATGTAATACAGGATACTACTGTCGAGGTTAATCTAATACCCTTACAATCAGTTCAGGAAAACAATGTAAGCATTGATTCCGCATGGTTTGAAGCTCCTGTTCAAATGCTGAACCAAACGAACAACCTGCTTGTAAAAATTAAAAATCACAGCAATCAGGAAATAGAAAATATCCGACTCAGCCTTCAGCATGAAAATCAAAGTAAACCGGTCGGTACTTTAAGTCTCCCTGCCCAATCCAGTTTAATAGATACAGTTCCAATTACCATATTACGAACCGGCTGGCATGAAGGGAAACTTACCATTACCGATTACCCGGTTCAGTTTGATGATACTTACTTTTTCTCATTTTATGTTGCAGAGCAGATTAAGGTGCTTTCCATCAATGAAGAAGTACCTAATAATTTTTTGAATGCTGTTTTTAAAAGTATTCCTTCCTTTGAGCTTACCAATCAAAACAATAAGGGATTGGAATATTCCAAATTCCCGGGGTATCAGTTGATTATTTTAAACGGTTTAAAAAGTATTTCTTCAGGACTTTCTGCTGAATTAAATCAGTATGTAACGAAGGGAGGAAATGTGTTGGTTTTTCCGGCTCAAAATGCGGACCTGAATACCTACAATACCTTCTTCCGTTCCTTCCCGGCCAATGATTTTGCGGGGTACAGCAACCAGGCGCGAGAAGTGGGTAATATCAATACCAGCGAATTTATATTCAAAGATGTATATGAAAACAGGTCAGCAAATTTGAAATTACCTTCTACACAGGGTAATTATACTACAAGTAAATCGGCTGGCAGAACAGAGGAAATTCTCTTAAGTTACAGGGATGGTAGTGCCTATTTTTCAAAATATAAGGCAGGGCAGGGACACCTATATGTTTGTATGGCTCCATTGGATGAAGGCCAAAACAACCTGGTGCGAAACAGTGAAGTTTTTGTGCCTATGTTGTATAAAACAGCCATCTCAAGCGCCCGTGAAAGAAAAATTGCCTACACCATAGGGAAAGACCAAACCATCGATACAGAAACCGGTGAGCTTACCGGTGGAAAGGATGTGATCTTTAAACTGAAAGGTGAAAAAGAAGAATTTATCCCTGGCCAACGAATCGTATCTTCCAAGGTATTTTTGACACCGGGCGAAGAATTGAATGAAGCAGGCATCTATGACCTCTACCTCAATCCTGACGAAGTGGAAGCAAAATTTGCTTTCAACTTTGACCGCGCCGAATCTGACCTTAATTGTCTGTCTACCGAACAGCTCGAATCTATTGCTTCAGGTTCTGCTACCTTTAAGTTGTTATCTGCAAATGATGAAACCAACTTTACTGATTACATCGGTCAGGAAAGCCTTGGAATATCACTCTGGAAATGGTGCCTTATGTTAGCCTTGTTTTTCCTTGCAATCGAAGGAATTTTATTACGTATTTGGAAAGTTTAGAGCCATTAGTTTTTAACGTCCACCTCAATACGTTTGTCGCGGTTAGCTAGTTCCCAGGTAACATAGAATACCAATTCTCCAATCTTTGCCATTTTTTCAAAGTTGATTTTATCAACAGTATCTGATGGTTTGTGATAATCATCGTGTGTGCCGTTGAAGTAAAAAATAGCAGGAATGTTGTTTTTGGCAAAGTTGTAATGGTCAGATCTATAATAGTAGCGATTAGGGTCCTTTTCGTCATTGTATTTGTAATCCAACACCAACTGGGTGTGTTGTTTGTTTTGTTCCTCATTAATGGTGTGTAATTCAGAACTTAACCGGTCAGATCCAATTACATAAATGTAATTCGGGTTATTAGCATATTTTTTATCAACCCTTCCGACCATGTCCACATTCACGTCCGCCACGGTATTTTCTAAAGGGAAAATAGGGTAGTTTACGTAATATTTTGAACCAAGAAGTCCTTTTTCTTCCCCTGAAACCAACATGCAGAGTATAGAACGTTTGGGCCCCATACCTTTATCTTTCGCAGCCTGTAACGCTTTGGCAACTGACATCACGGTTGAACTTCCGGAACCATTATCATCAGCACCGTTAAAAATGGACTCACCACGTTTCCCAAGATGATCATAATGAGCAGTCACAATTACCACCTCATTTTTCATGACCGGATCACTTCCTTCGATATACCCCAATACATTGGATCCTTCCAGCAACGTTTCATTTTTGTCAAAATTGATCTCAAAATCACCGGTAATTTTGACCTTTTTTAAGGCTTCACCATTTTCGATTCGCTCTCTTTGTGCAATAACCTTTTCGATTTTACCACCAATCATGTCCCTGGCAACGGTAGAGGAAATAAAGATGTTGTTAGGGTAAATTCCGTCCTTATTCTCCAAAGAACCCATTTGATTGGAACCTCCCAAAATTTCATTTCTATTGGCTGAAATGTTCTTTTTAATATCCGGATCAATTATTATCACTGCTGCGGCACCTTTTTCTTTCGCCACCAATAACTTTTTCCTGAAATCATTGGACCAGTCAGATGCAGTGGAATTTCCGGAAATCAAATAATTCCCGTCTTTTCCTTTGGGTTCACCACTGTAGATGATGATTACCTTTCCTTTTACCTTATTCCCGTTGTAATCAGAATAGGCAGGATCATCGATACCATATCCAAGGAAATACATTTTCTTAAAAGAAAAATCAACTAATTTTCTATTGGTTGCCGGTATACCATAATAGTCCCTCATATTGTCATAGGACTTTCCATTAGCCTGCAAGCCCAGGTTGTACCATTTTTCGGTAAAAAAGGAAATGGGTTGAAAATAACCTACTCCTGCAACCGGTGGAATACCCCAATCCTGGAATTTCCCTCCAATATATTCGGCAGCTTTTTGTTGTCCCATTTGACCAGTTTCTCGACCTTCCATCACATCAGAGGCCAAAACTGTCAAAAACTCAGAAAGAATTGCCGGATTAATATTTGATTCGACGACATTTTGGAGTACTGTGTTTTCAGCTGAATTTCCTTTATCCGCCTGCGCAAAAAGTCCTACCGCCCAGACAAGGCTGAGAGAAAAGATGATATACTTTTTCATACTTAAGTTAATTGATAATTTAACCCCCGCAAGGTATCTTGTTGATTCGACGTTCGTGACGACCGCCTTCAAATTCGGTATTGATGAATATTTCAACCATTTTTACCGCCAGATCCTGACTTACAAATCTAGCCGGAATGGCTATGATATTTGCATTATTATGTGATTTGCCAAGTTCCGCTATATCCTCATTCCAACATAATGCAGCTCTGATACCCTGGTGTTTATTGGCTGTCATCGCAACACCATTGCCCGAACCACAGATTACTATCCCAAATTCGGCATCTCCACTTTCTACATCAGTTGCAACCGGATGAACAAAATCTGCATAATCCACAGATTCTTCAGAATAAGTACCTCTGTCAATGACTTCAAATCCCTTACGCTTTAAAAAATCTACTATCGGTGCTTTGTGCGAAAAGCCGGCATGGTCACAGCCTATGGAAACTTTCATTGTTTTTGCCTGCAAGTTACAAAACTGGTCCGGAAAGAAAACCTTGAAATCTTCAATTGAAAAAATCATTTAGAGAGATTTGCGTCGGATTAACGTCATACTTTGGTATAACTTTCGCATCTTTGCAGCCCAAAAAATACATTTGCGGGATGAATAGATTATTAGGACTTTTATTAGTGTTTGGAATATTGATTTGGAACGGCTGTTCCAATGATTTGGAGTTGACGACAGATTACAAAGACATCCCTGTCATTTACGCTAAATTAGATGCGAGTGACTCCGCACATTATATCAGGGTAGAAAAAGCATTTTTGGATCCCAAGACAAATGCATTTGTGTTGGCCCAGCGTGTTGATTCTTTATACTACCCAAATGCAGTAGTTACACTTGAAAAGAATGATGACGGTACCATCTATACATTGGAACGTGTAGACGGGAATCTGGAGGGATACGTTAGAGACACCGGCATTTTTGCCAGTGCACCTAATTATCTTTATAAAATCAGACAGGATGTAATCAACCTGGAAGGCGAAGACGAAGTGAAAATCACCTTAAAAAGGGGTGAAAACTTTGCTGATATAACATCTACTTCTACTATCATCCCACCGATGGAAATAGACAGACCATTTTCGTCTCCTATCAATGTTTGGGAAAACCTGGCAGTACAATGGACCAGAAATTCTGAATTGCCTCGCATTTTTGACCTTTCTGTTATCGTTCGATATCAGGAAAAGGCAGCGAACGATCCTAACGCTCCCGTTTTCAATAGGGAAATAGAATGGTTAACCACCAAAAACCTGACCTTGGATCCGGAAGAAAATAATGCAAAGGTTACTTACCGTATAGATGGTGATGCTTTCTTCAGCTTTCTGGGCAACAATCTAAGTAAGGACGAACCGGTTGTTCGCCAATTGTCCAACATTTCCTTTAAGATATTTGGCGGTGATTCCCAGATTGAAAATGCTTATCTAATAGCACTGGCAAATCAGGGTTTTGCCAGCACACAAGATCCCCCTGTTTATACCAATATTGAAGGTGGCAGAGGAATCTTCGCATCGGTGACTTCTGTTGAAAGCATTGGATTTACCTTGGCAGCTTCTGCAAGAGATTCTTTGCTAAATGGTCGATTTACCAGCGGACTTGGTTTTCAATAGTCATTCCGGTACCACCCAGCAAAATCAATTTTAATTCCTGATTGGAAATATTGATAGGAGCAGCTAGTCCTGTCTTGAGGTCAGAGATGATCCTTTCCTCATATACTCTGGTTATGGTTGCATAACTTTGGTCGTCCATACCACTAATAGAAAGTTGTATTGGTATAATGTTTTTACCACTTCGGTTAAAAAGATGGACACCGGCTTCCCCTGAAAGCAACATTCTAAGGCCATATCCTTCCATTTCAATAGTGTTTTCAATTACTTTGAAATGCAGGTCCATTTGACTGAAAAGGTCAGTGTACATTTCTTTCAAAAACTGAATTTCTTTCTCGCCCTGACCAATTACTGAAGAATGAAAAGTCAAAATAATCTGGTCCGGTTGTCCCTTTAAGAAGCCATCCATGTAAATCTCCAAAAGTTGTGTTTCCAGCCAATTAAAGAGTAACTCCGTTTCAAGGCTATCAAATAACTCATTGGTAAATTGGAATTGTTCCAGCAATTCTTCCATTCCTTCTTTCTGGAACAATCGATCTTTTAAACGCGCTTTGTAACTTTTATCGTCCCAACTTCCTGTGGTTAAAGATGCTTTTTTAACCCGTAAGGGCAGGGTGGGAGCCTTTTTGAAAAAACGATCACCAAATCCCAACATCAAGGTTTGGATACGTTCCTTTGCTTCCTGGATACGTCGTTTTAAGTCGAAAGTCTGCCAATCAAATCCTGCAGCATCTGCCTGGTTCAAATTGACAGCAGTGTCTTCCAGATCCAGCGTATGTTCTTGAATTTCAGCTTCAAGTTCTACCAGGTTTCTAAGCAGGGCACCCAAAAAGCGTTTACCCTGTGATTCATCTGGCAACTCAGGTACCCAACGTTCTGGTAACGGTGTAGCAAATTCAAGAATGGTAATATTTGGTTGCAGTTTTCCTTCAACCAGTTGTATTTCAAAAATAATAGGATTGGAAGTAGGAGTTCGTATTAGGGCCTCTGCAGATAATGCGGTCAGATCTTTTTCTATCTGCCTTTTTAAAGAGCGTCCGCCCATCTTTTGATCAAATCCGCGTTCAGCTACCCATTCCAATACTTCATTAGGGATATTTAAAATAGTGGTTCTGCGCACAAAACCTTCCCGTTGCAGTAATTCATTGATTTGAAGACGTGCAATTTTTTTGATTTGCTCTAATCCCAATGGTTGGAACATTACTACACGGTCAATGCGGTTGATGAATTCCGGCCTGAAATAGTTTTTGATGGCTTTTTCGTAGACTGGAGCCAGGTTTCGTATTTCGGCTCCGAATCCTAGTTGGTGGGTAGCATCAACTGAGCCCAGATTGGAGGTCATGATAATCACCGTATTGCTAAAATCCACCGTTCTGCCAGCGCCGTCTGTAAGTCTTCCATCGTCCAGAATTTGTAGCAAAAGGTCCAACACCTTAAAGTTTGCCTTTTCAATTTCATCCAGCAGCAAAACTCCAAATGGTTGGTATCTGATTTTTGACGTTAACAAGCCCTCCGGGTTAACTGCATTCCCTACAAGTCGATTGACCGCATCATCATCAATAAATTCGTTCATATCCAGGCGGATAAGGTAATGCTTGCGGTCAGAAACGTATTCTGATAATACTTTTGCTGCCTGCGTTTTACCAACACCAGTTGGGCCAATAAACAAGTAAGAAGCTACCGGACGTCCTTTATCCTGAATATTCGCTTTAATGAGCATAATGGTTTCTACCAGCACATCAATAGCTTCCGGTTGTCCGATTAGCGCTTCACTGATTTCTTTTAGTATGGCCTCTTGTTCCAGCTGAATACCCTTGTCATGAATGGTTTCTTTTAATCCACTGACCTGGTTAAATCCTTCTGAAACTTCCGGAACATCCACAACACCAAACTGGTTTTGGCGCGCCAATTTGTCCATAATAGAAATAACTCCTCCCGGGAGAGCTTGGAAAGGGAAATATTTACGCTGTAATTCAATTGCTTTTTCCAGACTCTGGATGGTGAACCTGCATTGGTATATCTCTTCGAGGCTTCTTCTTTTTTGTAAAAGGATTTTTAAAAAAGATGGATAAGAAGGAGGTTCCTGACGATGGATGTAAAAAAGATCTGCAAAACTCCGATCAGACTCCTGCAAAATTTTCCACTCTTCCGGTGTTGCAAGGAGTACAATCTGTATTTTCCTTTTCAGTAAATAATCTTTCAGCACTTTCCCCAAGGTAAGGTCCCCTGAGGCAGACTTACCAACTTTGAAAAGCGCTACCGGATTATCAACAATTAATATACCTCGGATCGTCTCACCTCTACCTTCCAGGTAATTTAAGATGGCTTCAAACCTTTTTTCCCAATGTCCGACTATGCTCATGCCGGCAATTACTCTGGTAGGGTCCAACAACCAGGCTTTGGGAGCGTTCCACCTGCCTTTCTCCGATTTCCCATCTAGAAATTGATAGACCGCTTCATGCAAAAGCGTATGTTTTCCGGTACCTGTTTCTCCAACTATTGCTATAGGATTGTTGAGGCCGTTGTACAAAGCATCTTTTAAAAAGTCGACCGACTCCTGTATTTCCCATCCTCTTGTGAGGTCATATGGATAAAGGATGTTAAGGTCTGTTCCAATTTTGACTAATTCGACTCCACCATCAAATTGCTGCTGCTGCCGAATAGATGCAAATAATCCGGGATCTCTATCGTGGGCAATTTGAAAATTCCGGTTTTTTATGGAAAGGCTGAGCGGAATTTTGACCAGCGTTTCCTTTTTGGAGGCATAGTAATTTTCTATCAAAAAATCTTCCTCTTCAAAACTGGCATATTCCGTTATCAGAAATTTCAGGATTTTTTCAAGTCTTTTATTGCTGTTACCTTCTTCCGGATCTTCCAGATAGATGTACTGGTTGAAAGCAGGCAGGCAAACAAAAGATTTTTCCTGTACTTGAAATCTGATTAAGCTAAAAGGACCATTAACGGTAATTTTTCCTGCTTTAAAATGGAATTTTTCTTGGACATGTTCCATTTCAGGAGAAAAAGTAAGCCACAGATATTTATCTGCAGAATGTTCCTGACTTTGATAAATTTGCCTGAATTGCGTCTTGAAATCAGCCAAAACCTGTCTGTAAGACTTATTGGTGACAACAGGAACAGGCATGAATACCGGTACTACAGTATAGCTGCTTTTGCCATCATGCTCTGCTCTTCTTACTAAAACAGGTATGTCAATTTGTAATTCCGGCATTAGAATGATTAAATTTTGGCCAAAATTAATCTATTATCGCTCTCTTACCAATTTGATTAAACTCACTTTATGCGAACGCTTTTTTTAAAACATCTTGCACCTACCAGCGAAATGCCTTTAATGATTGAAATTGAAAGGGCTGAGGGCATTTATTTGATTCAAAAAAACGGCGAAAAAATAATTGATATGATCTCCGGAATCGCCGTGAGTAGCTTGGGCCATCTCAACCCGGCCATCAAAAAAGCTGTGCATGACCAGGTAGACGCATATTGGCATACGATGGTATACGGTGAGTTTGTATTGAGTCCTCAAGTAAAATTGGCTTCCTTGATTTCAGATCATCTTCCCGGAAACCTCGATTCGGTTTATTTTACCAACTCGGGTAGCGAAGCAACAGAGGGTGCTATGAAGCTGGCCAAGCGTGCAACCGGGAGAGCCGAAATTATTTCAGCATCCAATGCCTATCATGGTTCCACCCAGGGCGCAGCTAGTTTGATGTGGCCAACCACCTTTACACAGGCATTTCATCCTTTACTGCCTGGAACCAGTCATATTCAATACAATAATTTTGAGGACCTGGAAAAAATAAGCAGGCAAACAGCTGCCGTAATTATCGAAGCTGTCCAGGGTGAAGCAGGTGTTGTTGCTCCTGTTGAAGGCTATCTTGAAGCCGTCAGAGAAAAATGTACTGAAACCGGAACTTTGCTGATTATCGACGAAGCCCAAACAGGTTTCGGACGTACCGGAAAAACTTTTGCGATTGAACACAGTGGTATTCAACCGGATATGGTACTTCTTGCAAAGGCGCTAGGCGGAGGTTTTCCATTGGGGGCATTTGTAGCTTCAAAGGATTTGATGAAGCACCTTGCGTTTGACCCACCCTTGGGTCATATAACCACTTTTGGAGGCCATCCGGTGTGCACCGCTGCGGGTCTTGCTGCTTTTGAATATTTATTGGAAAATAGAGTAGTAGAGCAAGTAGATGCCAAGGCAACTTTGATCAAAAAACATATCCAACATCCGGCTATCCGGTCTATCAGAAATGTGGGGTTGATGTTTGCCCTTGAAATAGGCTCTTTTGAAAAGGTCTTTAAAGTAGTAAAGGCAGGATTGGAACAGGGGATATTAGTTGACTGGTTTTTGTTTAACAGTGATTGTATCCGGCTGGCTCCGCCTTTAATTATTTCAGAGGAAGAAATTAAACTGGCTTGTGAAAAGTTGAAAACAGCGATGGATGTTTTATTGGATTAACCACCCTCATCAGGAGTTGGCGCTATTGTTTTTCCCTCTTTTCTTATGAGATTGTTTTTATCTACAATTCCATATGCATCCGGAACAAAAACTTTGGTATTGACAAACTCGTAACATTCCCCTTTGCTGGTTTTTACAGACCTTCTTTCCTTGTCTTTTGAAACCAGGCTGAAGCGGCCCTCGGTCGAATCGATGACCATTTCATATCTACCAATTTTAAGGAAATGCTCCAATATACCTTCAGAAGCTTCGTACAGCTGAATATTGGTTTCTGTTAGAATATGGTCGCCTGCCCAGGGGATTAATTCATAATCACCATAAATATCCAATTGGATATTCGGCTCCTTGTCTACCGCAAAGGTTTGATGAATGGTTTTTTCCAACTGGCTATAGCCGGAAAAGGAAAAGAATAAGAACAATCCAAAAAGCAAGATGCGCATTGCGTGATAATTTGCTACAAAAATATAAGGGTGTAACGAATTTTTTTCCGTTACACCCTTTTTTAACGCCTATTTAGGAAGTTTGTTATCTCATTCCGTCCGGCAAATCCTCATTTGCAAGGGCAGGAATGTCTTTTTGAGTAACCACTACGTCTTGTGGAACACTAACTTCAAGGCGAATATTTTCAATTACTTCCTGACCACCAACCTTTACGGTACGTTCGAGGGCAGGAGCATAAATTACTAATCTATTTTCTTCGGTTTTGGACCTAAGGTCATACCTACGAGCCAAAACTAATGTCTTCAGCATTTTGTCATTTCCACCTTCAAGGGATACCAGCATTTTGACGCGAATCAAATTACCATTAGTAGCAACCACTTCTACAGGTACTTCCATGTCAAAATGTACCTCTGTAACGCCTACGGCTGAAAATGACTTTACCAGCGTACGTTCTGTCGTCTGTGCGAATGTAGGAATTGAAATTGCTGCAACGAGCAATAAGGATAAGTAAGTAGACCTGGTTGTCATAAGCATTGGGTTTTTGAAGATTACTAATGATTCCCTTATTAGTAGAGTGTACGAAACCCGCTAAAAGTTGCATTAATATACAAAAATAAATTTTAGGACACAAGAAAGGGTAGGTAATATTTATGAGATATGCTATATGATATATGCGATAAGGTATATGCTATTTGTTATATGAGATATGTTATTTGAAAAATAAAATATGTTCTATCCCATACTGCATCCTCCATCCCATATCCCCAATCTCCAATCCCATATACCATACCTCATACTTCATACTTCATACTTCATACTTCAAATCCCTAAACAATCGCCTCCCTAATTGCAGTAAGCTTTTTCAGGAGTTCTTCCAGATTATCTAGTGGTAACATGTTGGCACCGTCGGAAAGGGCCTTGGAAGGTTCCGGATGGGTTTCTATGAATAGGCCGTCGGCGCCTACTGCGATACCTGCTTTGGCTATGGTACTAATGAGTGCAGGTTGGCCTCCGGTTACGCCGGAAGATTGGTTGGGACGTTGAAGGCTGTGGGTACAGTCAAGCACAACCGGGCCTCCAAAGCTTTGCATGGTAGGTAGTCCTCGGAAATCGACCACCAGGTCCTGGTATCCGAAGGTGGTACCCCTCTCAGTAAGGATGACTTTTTCATTGCCGGCCTCCACTACTTTTTCCCGAGCAAACTGCATGGCTTCGGCACTCAAAAACTGTCCCTTTTTTATATTGACAACCCTTCCTGTTGCAGCTGCAGCTTCCAGAAGGGTAGTTTGGCGACAAAGGAAAGCAGGTACTTGTAAGATGTCGACATATGGTGCCGCCATACCGGCTTCCTGCTCAGTGTGGAAATCAGTGGTTACAGGGATATCAAATGTTTCGCCGACTTTTTGTAATATTTTTAAAGCTTTCTCATCGCCAATCCCGGTGAAAGAACTTTTCTTTGATCGGTTAGCTTTCCTGTATGAACCTTTAAAAATGTAGGGGACCTTTAAATCGTCGGTAATACGTTTTACTCGTTCAGCGACGCGCATACAAAGGTCTTCACTTTCAACAGCACAGGGACCGGCGATGAGGAAAAATTGATTGGAATCAGTATGATCCAATCTGGGGAGCCATTTTTTCATGCAATTTTATTTACAGTCGAACCGTAACGCCTGCCTGGAATAGTGAAATACCATATCCAATTTCACCGTACAAACCAAAGGTTTGATTTAGGTAGCCTGCGAAACCAATAAATCCGCCGTAAATATATTCATTTTTTGCACTAACACCCGGGATGCCATCTTCACCATATTGTAAAGTTGCGATGCTGGCATTTGGCATGTTGTAACCTACGTTAAAACCACCATAAATATCCCAGTTGTCAAATTTTCTGCTGTGAACTGCTGTTCTTAGACCGACAATCAAATTCTGATTTTCAACGCTGTGAACAGAACCATCCGCGTTAGTTTTAGGTTTGCTGGTAGCACTGCTATAACCTGCAAATGCTCCTACAGAAACTAGACCTTTAAACTTATAGGAAAGGTTCGCCTGGATTGGAATTACATTGGTTGTTGCGCCATCCATAAAGTAGGTAGGCAAAAGACCAATACCACCCTGGAATAAAATTTCATCACCTCTTTGGGTTTGTCCGGTGCTTAATGATAGGAAAGAGAAAAAGAACAGCCCGCTCAAAAGAATGCTTCTTACGTTCATTAGGAATAAATTTAAGTGTTAGTTAAGTGTAAACGTGAGGGGCTTATAGACAATTTTTTTTGAGGTGGAGCAAACTGAATTTATAAGTGCAATAACGGTAGGAATACTGCAAATGTTGTGCTAATTCGCGTAGCGTGCCGGATGATAAAAATCATTGGCAAACAAGGTTTTTCCGATAATTTTTAGACAAGCGAAAAAAAGGGTAGGAGGTTCTTAGAACCAAATAAAAAATTGAAAACAGCGAATAAAAAAAATAATTTTTTTTTGAAGAATTATTTCATTCTGACGAGGTGAATTTTATTTCGTCCTAATTTCACCTTTCCTTCATTCTCCAATTGCTTTAATAGCCTTGAAATAGCCTCTCTGGAGCCATTCAAATCCGTTGCTATCTCCTGATGGGTCGTAACGATGACATCACTCTTGGTTGTGGCAGACTTGTCGTATAAATAATCCAACAAACGCTCGTCCATTTTTTTGAAAGCGATACTCTCAAGGGTCATGATGAGTTCGTCAAATCGATTTTGATAGGTAGTCAATACAAAATTCTTCCAGCTTTGATATTTTGTAATCCAACTATCCATGATATGGATTGGAATGGCAATTACTTCCGTTTCTTCTTCTGCAATGGTTCTAAACTCACTTTTTTTATGCATCATACAACAAGTGAAAGAAGCTGCACAAGTAGTTCCTGCTTCCAGATAGTATAAAAATACTTCTCTTCCTTCCGAATCCTCTCTGGATACTTTGATAGATCCTTTTGTAACCAATGGAACAAATTTCACATAATTGCCAATGTCCATGATAGTTTCTCCCTGGCGGAAGTACATGATTTTACCATTTTCGGCAATTTCTTCCTGCAGTTTAGGCTCTGCAAGATTTGGAAAGGTTTTAATGATTAGATCAATAATATAGTTCTTCTGAGCGGTTAGGCTATTCATGATATTTTTTTCAATTAGTAGGCTTAAGAACCAAAAATAAGAATTTATGTTTATCCTCTGAAAATGATTTTTTATTGTATTTTCCACAATAATGGGAAACTTTCGCATTTTTGCGAAGTATTAAATCCAAAATCCTAAATAGTTAAAGAATGGCTGAAATCATCAGAATGCCCCGCATGAGTGATACTATGGAAGAAGGTAACCTTGTTGCCTGGTTAAAAAATGAAGGGGATCCGGTGGAACCGGGAGAAACAATTGCTGAAGTTGAAACAGATAAAGCTACCATGGAGTTGGACAGTTATTTTGAAGGTGTCCTGCTACATATTGCTGTAAAAGAAGGAGTTGTGCCTATTAATGGTGTGATTGCAGTTATTGGTGAAAAAGGGGAAGATTGGAAAGCTGCCCTTGCAGCAGAAGAAGGGAATGGAGGTGGAAGCAATTCTTCAGCACCTGAGGCTCCTGCCGCTCCAGAAAGTAAACCCGCAGTTTCAGAAAGCACGCCTCAACCTGCTGCCAGTCAAAACGGAAGCAATGGTGCAGATGCTCGTGTAAAAGCTTCTCCACTTGCCAAAAGTATGGCGAAAGAGACCGGCGTTGATCTAGCTGCTATTGCAGGTTCAGGAGACCACGGGAGAATTGTTAAAAAAGATGTAGAGGACTTCCTTGAAAAGCAAAACGTACAAGAAACTATTGCTGTTCCAAGTGCTCCATCAAAAGAAGCAAAACAGGAAGCTCCTTCAGTTGTGCCATTTTCTTTTAATGCTGATAGTTCTTATGAAGAAGTTGCTGTCTCCCAAATGCGCAAAACCATTGCAAGAAGGTTGGGTGAAAGCAAATTCTCTGCACCACATTTTTACCTGACGGTAGAAATCAATATGGACAAAGCTATCGATACCCGTAAAAAATTGAATGAAGTTTCCCCTGTGAAAATCTCATTCAATGATTTAGTTATCAAAGCTTGTGCTTCTGCGCTGAGGAAACATCCTGCAGTAAATTCTTCATGGTTGGGTGACAAAATACGCTACAATAACAATGTAAATATTGGTGTCGCTGTTGCAGTGGAGGATGGTTTGTTGGTACCTGTAATTCGCCATACTGATATGAAATCACTTTCTCAGATTAATGTAGAAGTGAAAGCATACGCTGAAAAGGCACGTAATAAAAAATTGCAGCCTGATGAAATGACAGGCAATACCTTTACCATTTCTAATCTGGGTATGTTTGGTATCGAAGAATTCACGGCAATCATCAATCCACCGGATGCTTGTATCCTTGCTGTTGGCGGTATTATTGAAAAGCCAATTGTAAAAGATGGGCAAATTGTTCCGGGAAGTATGATGAAGGTAACTCTATCTTGCGACCACCGAGTAGTAGATGGTGCTACCGGAGCTCAGTTCCTTAAAACACTGAAAGAGACATTGGAAAATCCAATTTCAATACTGGTTTGATAAACCAAAAAACCTAAGAAAAGGGATGAAGCATAAAATGTGGTTCATCCCTTTCTTTTTTTAAAACTTTAGACCCTGGTACGTGTTTGAAAAATTATGAAAAAGAAAACCGTAGTATTAGGTGCCACCCCCAATAAAACCCGCTATGCTTATACAGCGGTGAATTCCTTGTCCAGAGCCGGTCATGAGGCCGTTCCCATTGGTATAAAGACAGGCGATATTGAAGGGATAGAAATAATGAATGGTACACCGGAAGTGGATGGTGTGGATACCGTAACCTTGTATCTTGGTGCTGAAAGACAAAAGCCTTACTACGATTATATTTTCTCCTTGCATCCCAAGCGCATCATCTTCAATCCAGGTACTGAAAATCCTGAGTTGGAAGCTATAGCAGCCCAAAAAGGTATAGAAACTATCAACGGTTGTACACTTGTTATGCTCGCAATTGGCAATTATTGATTTCCTTTTGTTAATTTTCGGTTTTGGTTTCAATCCTTTCGCATTATTTCGTTTCCAATTGATATTGGTCTCAAAAAAACCGTATGAAATCACTTTTCCCTTTTCTGATACTCATTCCATTATTTGTAACAAGCTGTACCTACACCATTAAAATTCGTGATGGACAAACTGCTTTTGACCAAAAGCAGTACAATGTGGCTACAGATTTCTTTATCAAAGATTTTGAAAAGGCTGAAAGGAGGTCCGAAAAGGGAAAAATCGCCTACCAAATTGGCCAATGTTATCAAAAAACCGGGGAACCGGAAAAAGCGCTTACATGGTTTAAACGCGCTTATGATGATGGTTTTGGAGTGGATGCTCTGGAAGCCTATGCTTATACTTTAAAAGAAAACGAAAGGTACGAGGAAGCACTGGAGAACTTCGAACAGCTAGGAATTGAAATCGGCTCACCTTACGAGTATAGAAAAGAGGTAACTGCCTGTAAGGTCGCAATGGATTGGAAAAAGAAACAATCAGAGAATATTGCGATAACTCCTTTGGATATCAATACTCCCAATAATGAATTTTGTCCCGTTGTATACGAGGAGGATGGTTTATTATTTAGTTCAGATAGGCCTGCCTCTACAGGAGAAGATACTTATGAATGGACAGGAAAAGGCTTCATGGATATTTTTGAAGCTAACTTATCTTCTCAATCTGTAAGCCCGGTTTTCCCCTTTTTGAATTCAGAAGACAATGAAGCTTCCATTACCTTAAATAAGGATAAAACGGAGATTTTCTTTACCCGATGTAGTGGAGATGTGGACAATGTAAGCTATTGCAAAATATTTACATCGAGGTACGATGATAATGAGTGGTCCTTACCTATCGCTTTAGAATTTCAAAAGGCCGAAATCAATTATCTACATCCATTCCTGAGTGAGGACGGAAATACACTGTATTTTGCCTCCAACGATCCCGAGGGATGGGGCGGATATGACATATACCAGGTTGAACGTGGACCCGGTGGTTGGGATGTTCCTAAATTACTTTCACGGAATATTAATTCCACATTTGATGATGCATTTCCTTTTGTGGAAAATGATACGATTTATTTTTCCTCAAAAGGCCATACCGGTATGGGTGGGTTTGATATTTTCCGTTCGTATAAAATCAATAAATCCTCCTGGTCGCCGCCTTATAATCTGCTGCCACCGGTCAATTCGGGGTTCGATGATGTATCTTTTGTAATGGATAGGAGGGTAGCACCTACAGATGAGGTTAAAGCAACCGGTTATTTTGCTTCCAATAGACTGGGAGGAAACGGTGGTGATGACATTTATAAGTATGAAAATTTAGTTCCAAAAGAACCACCTGTTGTAGTGGAAGAAAAGCCAATAGAGCATACACTATTTTTAGATGGTTATGTAGTTGAAAAGATATTTGAAATACCAGGAGATCCAAATAGTAGGGTGCTAGGTAGAAAACCGCTTGATGGTGCAAAAGTCCTGATTAAATTTGGTGATGAAAGTAAAGAGGTGGTAACCGGTGAAGATGGGTATTTTAGTCTTCAATTGGCGGAGAACACTGATTACGACTTTTTGGCTTCTAAAGATGGTTATCTCAATCAAGACAACCGATTCACTACAAAAGGTATAGG
>JAGQWW010000001.1 GCA_020436955.1 Saprospiraceae bacterium
TGGTGAAATTGGTAGACACGCTAGACTTAGGATCTAGTGCCGTGAGGCTTGGGGGTTCGAGTCCCTCCACCCGCACTAAAAGGGAAAAATTCCCTACCAAAATCGCCCCTATCGGGGGCTTCGAAAAGCTCCTGATGAAGGAGCTATTTTTTTTTAAACACTTTCCTTCAAGAATTAACCAACATAACTATGTCAAACATCACAAAGGAGGATTTGGGCAAAGGGCATGTTAAGATCACTGTAGAAGTTAGTAAATCAGATTACGAGCCTAAATTCAAATCAGAATTAACAAAGCTTAGAAATAAGGCACAAATCAAAGGATTTAGAAAAGGGAAAGTTCCTACCTCGTTTTTACAAAAAATGTATGGTAATAATGTTTTGTCCGAAGTATTCTACGATGTAGTAGGGCAAAAATTAAACTCCTTCGTTGCAGAAGAAAAATTGGACCTGATTGGGTACCCTATTCCTGCAGAAGACCAGAGTCAAATTGAGTTGGATCCTACCACACTAAAAGACTATACTATTCGCTACGAAATCGGGTATTTACCTGACTTTGAAATTAAAGGTGTTACCGGAGAAGAAAAAATGGACATCTACAATGTAGAGGTACCTCAAAAATGGGTAGACGAAGAAATAGACAGAATCAAAAAGGGATTTGGAGAGCGCCAGGAGGTGGAAGACCAAATCATGGATGGTGATGTTTTTGTGCTTGCTGCCAAAGAAGTGGATGGCGATTATGAAAATGAATTTGAAGTATTTTTTAATTCATTGACAAAGGATGCTAAAGGTGAATTTGAAGGCAAAAAACCTGGTTATAAGACTACGGTAAATGTTTTCAAATTGGAAGAGGGGATGAGTGAAGAGGCTGTAAGAAAATATTTGTTAGAACTTGGCGAAGATGATCCAAGAGAAGTTAATGAAAACTTCGAAGTTACAGTTAAGACGATCAAAAGGATCAAGCCTGCTGAGTTAAACCAGGAAGTATTGGACAAGGCTTTTGGAGAAGGCGTTGTTTCAAATGAAGATGAGGCAAGAGCTAAAATTCAGGAATTGATTGGTCAATCTTACGAAAGCTCAGTTGACTCACTTTTCTTCTCTCAGGCGATGGATTACCTAATGGAGCAAAACAACTTCGATGTTCCGGTAGAATTCATCAAAAAGTGGTTGAAATTTGACCGTAAGAATATCCACGAAGAAAAATTGGACGATGCCGCTAGCAGCTATGCTAACACTATGCGCAGACGTACCCTTATCAAGAAGATCATAGAAAAGAAGGAAATAAAAATTACAGATGCTGAGATTAAAGATAAAGTGAAGCAAAGTATTAGCAGAGCTTTATCCGGCCAGCCTGTTGGAGAAGAATTCCTTGATAACTTTGCGGACCAGGTGATGAAAGACGAAAAATATCGCCACATGGTTGAGGAATCAGCTGATGAAGCTGTTATCGACAAAATTACGCAAGCTTTGAAGGAAACCTGGGACCTAAACAAAATCCCAATGGAAGCTGAGGCTTTCAAACAGAAAGTAAACGAGATGAACGAAATTTACCGTGCTGAAGCCGGTAAATTGGATGAGTTGTCTGCAGGTACTGACGAAGAAGAATAATTTTAAATTAGCTTTTGGTCGGTAAAATTCTGGTTTAAACAGATTTTTTCTAGCAACTTAGAACCTGAATTCAATACAAACGTTCTTTTGAATACTTTAGCAACGATTCCTTCATTAAATTGATAAATTCTATGTTTCATAAAGATGAATTTCTAAAATACGCTACCAAGCATTTAGGCATGAGTAGCATGCATTTGGAGAAATATGTTGAAAAAACAACGCCCGGCTATCCAAACGTTTCCGGTTTTACTCCTTATGTAATTGAAGAAAGACCTATGCACGCCCAGGCTCTGGATGTATTTTCCAGATTGATGATGGACAGAATTATTTTCCTGGGAGTTCCTATTGATAATTACGTAGCAAACGTTATCCAGGCGCAGATGCTTTTTATGGATTCTGTTGACCCTAAGCGCGATATTCAAATGTATATCAACAGCCCGGGTGGATCTGTAACTGCAGGTTTGGGTATCTATGATACAATGCAGTATGTTTCTCCTGATGTAGCGACCATTTGTACCGGTATTGCTGCTTCTATGGGTGCTGTGCTTCTTGCTGCAGGTGTAGCTGGCAAGCGTACTTGTTTACACCATAGCCGTGTGATGATTCACCAGCCAATGGGTGGTATGCAAGGTCAGGTTTCTGATATGGAAATCACCTACAAATTGGTGAAAAGCATGCAAAAGCAATTGTATGATATACTGGCATACCATACTGGTCAGACTTATAAGACCATTGAAAAAGATTGTGATAGGGATAATTGGATGGAAGCACCAGAAGCAAAAGCTTATGGTTTGATTGACGAAGTGTTGGAAAGAAATCCTAAGCAAAAAGAAAAATAAACATTCTCTTTATACCAACGAGGTCCAGAGATTACTTTCGTATCTTTGCACCTCGTTTTTATTTTAAACCTTACCAAAATGCTTCGGAACAGACAAAATTTCAGATGTTCCTTTTGTGGTCGCGACAAGTCAGAAACCCTACTGCTTATTGCAGGGATGGATGGCCATATTTGCGAGACCTGTGTAGAGCATGCCATGGACATTCTTGATGAAGAGTTGTACCAGGGCAAACGCAAGGGTAAAGGGAAAGACGGTGAAAAAGAAGTAACTAAAGGAAAAACAGGCTTTGCTTTACCAAAGCACTTAACGCCTAAAAAGCTAAAAGAACATCTCGACCAATATGTAATCGGTCAGGATGAGGCTAAAAAGTTCCTATCAGTAGCCGTTTACAACCACTACAAAAGACTAAATCAAAAGAAATCCGGTGATATTGAGATTGAAAAATCGAATATCTTGTTTGTAGGACATACCGGAACCGGGAAAACTCTCATGGCAAAAACCATTGCCAAATTGCTAAATGTACCTTTTGCTATTGTAGATGCTACTGTATTTACAGAAGCAGGTTATGTTGGAGAAGATGTTGAAAGTATGCTTAGCAGATTGTTGCAAGTGTGTGATTATGATCCGGAAGCTGCTCAAAGAGGAATAGTTTATATCGACGAGATTGATAAGATTGCCCGTAAAAGCGACAATCCTTCCATTACAAGAGATGTATCTGGTGAGGGTGTTCAACAGGCCATGTTGAAAATGTTGGAAGGTACCGATGTAAACGTACCACCACAAGGAGGTAGAAAACATCCGGAGCAAAAACTGGTGAAGGTTAATACAGAAAATATCCTCTTTATCTGTGGAGGTGCATTTGATGGTATTGAGAAATTAATCGCCAAAAGAGTAAACACTCAGGTGATTGGGTTTAAAGATAAAAATGTCGAAGAAGTAGATAAAGACAACCTGTTACAATACATCAGCCATCAGGATCTTAAGGCTTACGGCCTAATTCCGGAATTAGTGGGCCGTCTACCGGTGCTAACTTATTTGGAGCCACTCGACCTGGACGCTTTGAAACAAATTCTAACTGAACCTAAAAACAGTCTCATCAAGCAATACACCAAGCTTTTTGAAATTGAAGGTATCCAATTGGAATTTGATACGGCAGCACTAGATTTCATTGCAGAAAAAGCATTGGAGTTTGGGTTGGGAGCAAGGGGTCTTCGCTCTATTTGTGAGGCTGTGATGACAGATGCTATGTATGAATTACCTTCTCAGGAAGATATCACTACCTTCCAGGTTACATTGGAATATGTAAAAGAAAAATTAAGCCGCTCAAAGGTTACTACACAATTGAGAGCTGCATAAGCTAAATAAGAAATATCACTTTTGAATAAGCTCTGCCATTTGGCAGGGCTTTTTTTATGCATTCGTCGATGCAAATTACTATTTAATAGAAATTTCCTGTCTAAAGAAGGTACTATGTATTGCATAGAACTATAAGTGATCTTATATTTGCCCCATGACAACAAAATTTTCAGAAAAATTGGAAAATACAAAAGCTCAAATGCGCAAGGGCATTTTAGAGTTGTGTATCCTCTCCATTATCGCTGAAGAAGAAGTTTATCCTTCAGATATAATCCAAAAATTAAAGGATTATGAATTGATAGTGGTGGAGGGGACTTTATATCCATTACTCACCCGACTTAAAAATGCCGGACTCCTTACCTATAATTGGAAAGAGTCTACTTCCGGACCACCTCGGAAATATTTCAGCTTAACCGAAGACGGTCAGGAATTTTTAAAATCATTACTGGGAACCTGGGAAAACCTGGTTTCCGCTGTTAGCCAATCCACTCAAAATTTTAACTCGAAATGAATAAAGTATTCAACATTAACCTTGGAGGCCAAGCATTTACCATCGACGAGGAAGCATTTTTCCACCTCGAAAAGTATCTGAAAGCCATCGACAATCACTTTAGAGACTCAGAAGGTCATGAAGAGATTGTATCTGACATCGAGACCAGGTTGGCTGAACTTTTTCAGGAAAACCTGGGAGGAAGACCTATTGTTACCCTAAAAGATGTAAAAAGGACCATCTCTATTATGGGAACGCCCGAAGAATTCGGTGCTGAACCATTAGATGAACCCCTTTCAGAACCAAAATCCAATACACATTCCCGCAAACAAACGAACCAAACGGGAAAGAGCTGGAAAACCGGCAAACGTCTGTTTAGAAACCCGGAAGACGAAGTTGTTGCCGGTGTTTGTTCCGGAATTGCAGCATATTTTGGTATTACTGACCCACTTTGGATCAGACTGGGATTCGTAGCACTCACATTAATGGGCTTTGGAACGGCCATCCCATTATACATAATACTTTGGGCGGTTTTACCAAAAGCTGAAACAGCCAGTGATAGATTGTCAATGAGAGGAGAAACTATAAACGTATCCAACATTGGCAGGATCATCGAAGAGGAAATGGATCATATTAGCACCAAAATTGAAGATTGGGGAGAAGATGTTGAACGTTGGGGTGATGACATGAACCAAAAATATGGCTCAAAAAAAAAAGTTTTGGCGAAAGAACCAGAAATGGTAGGTCAGCAATTGGCCGAACCGTTGCCAAGGGGTTATATATCTTAGGAGACGTCTTTCGCTTCTTTATCGATGGCCTTCTAAATGTAATGAGGCCCGTAGTCACAGTCATTGGGATTCTATTGATTATTGCTTTGACTGGATTTTGGCTGTTTGCTGCAGGTGCTATCTTATTTGGCTACCCAATTGCAAGTTTCATTTTACCATCAGCGCCCTTTTTGACATCTCTGGGGATTATTAACATCCTCCTGGTTATTGCGCTGCCCTTATTATCGGTTGTATTCCTTATTCTTCGAGTTCTATATGGTTACCGCGTTTCAAAAAAATGGCATACCGGGCTTTGGATTGTAGGTACCCTAAATCTTGTAAGCTTGTTTGGCCTGGGCTCCTACATTTCAAATCAATTTAAAGTAGAGAAAGTAGTGGAGCAATCTTTCCAAACCGCACCGGTAACTACAGATACCCTTAAAATTGAACTTGGAGATAACATAGCCAGTGACTTTTCCTTTTTTAATGATAATCCACGCATTGTTGATGGGAACCTTATTTATGAAAATGTATACATCAACATCGAAAAGGCAACCGGATCAGCTTTTGAATTTGAAGAAGAAAGGAGTGCTCGGGGAGAAGGTAGTGCCGAAGCATTGAACCTGGCAAAAGAGTTTGGATTTGTCCATTCACTCTCCAATAATACGCTCGTATTGAACCCTTATGTCACTATTCCTGATGGATCAAAATGGAGAAATCAGCGAATGACCTTGACGATTAAAATACCTGAAGGTAAATCAATCCAATTAGGTGACTATGTAAACAGTCATGTTCGAAACGTAGATTTTAATGAAAATGCTGACAGGCCTTGGATGGCGTCAGGCCAGGTATGGACCATGACAGCGAATGGACTTGAAATACCGGGCTATTTAGATGAAAATAAAACCTCTCTCGAAAAGAATTTCACTGATTTCCAGCAATTGTCTATCAAAGGTGAAATGAAAGTTCAGATAGAGCAAGGCGACAATTATGAGGTAGTATTAAAAGGTCCTAAACAGGGCAAAGAGGGAGTAGAGTTTCAAAAGTTGGACAAAACCTTAATTGTTGAAAATACAGGATATAGAATGGGAACGCCGCTAAGGCTTTACATCACTTGTCCTGACCTGGAATGGATTGAATTGGAAAATACAGATGATGTAAAAATATCAGGTTTTGAGTCTGAAAAACTGAAAATGGATGTTGATAGTCGATTTGAGCTAAAAACCTACAATTTAAAGGTGAAAGACCTATCCGTTCATTTAAAAGACAGAGTAAAAGCAGACTTTAAAGGAAGTGCGGAAAACTTCGAGCTGGAATTAGAAGATAACAGCAAATTCAATAGTGAATTCTTTACAGTTAAAAACGCAATTATTAACGCGAAAGGTAATAATCTGCCTATTCGATTAACGGTAACAGAGACACTACAACCGTTGGGTAATGAAATTGACCGATGGGATATCAGCGGAGAACCGGCCCTCCCAAAAGAAGAACAATAAAATTCACCCGAAATCACCCGAATAGGGCCCTGTCATTTGACGGGGCCTTTTTTATTGGCCGTCATATGACTTAAAACAAGCATCTTTAGGTAATTACCTGTATTTTTGAAGATAAATCCCATTCTATGAAAACTTACAAAACATACTGTATGCCTTTATTGGCCTTTTTTATTCTTTCCATTTTCCCATATAATTTTGGTTATTCTCAATCTGTTATTTTTTGTGGTGGAGAACTGGATGAAGCTCCATGTACAGGAGAAGTTGATTTGGTTCCGGAAGAAGATCCCAATTGTTCCATTGAAAGCCTATCCTGGATATTGGACTTAAATGCAGATACTTTTCAAAATGTGGATGAGGTAGGGGTGAATGCATTGCAAGGTAGGTTTCCCTTAGGTACGCATACCGTAAAATTTTTAATTAAAGGAACTTGTGGAGAAGAAAGAACGGTAGAGAAAACCTTTGAAGTGATTGATTGTACGCCTCCTGAAGTAACCTGCTATTTTGGTTTGTTCATTGATATACACTCCACACTAGGAACAGAAATTTGGGCAGAAGATTTTATCAATGAGTTCTTTGACAATTGTTCCGGGCAAAATTACGAGGCCAGAATGAATCTTGTAGAAGACAATAATGAAGATGGAACAATTGATAGTTTAGACTACCTTCAAGGTCCTCCAAAATTTGAAAATGCATTGCTCAAATGTAAAGATGTTGGAACAACCCGATTAGTACAACTCTGGGTCAGTGATGTATCAAATGATACCATAAATAACTGGTCCAATTGCATTACTACCATAGGAGTACGTGACAACTTAAATTTTTGTGGCGAACAATTAATTCTTCAAGGCAGAGTAAGGAATTACTTCCAAAACCCACTTGCTAACGTTTCCATTTTAAATTATGGAACCGGTTTTTTTGCTGAAACTGATTCCCTTGGAAGATTTTATTACGCTGATCCATTTTATGGATACAATTATTTCCTATCAGCTGAAAAGACATCCAGTGCACTCAACGGTGTAACTACATTTGATTTAGCACTAATAGGAAAATATATACTCGGCCAAAATACTTTATCTACTCCCTACCAACTTATTGCAGCAGATGTAAATCAATCCGGAACAATTACCACTTTGGATTTAATTCAAATACAAAAAATAATTTTGGGTCTCGAAGAAAACTTTCCCGGAGACTTAAACTGGATTTTTATTCCGGAAGAATACGAATTCCCTGACCCGAAAAATCCTTGGGAATATGAGACCGAAATCATCCGATATAACCTTTACAATCATCAATTTGCACTTAACTTCGTAGGAGTAAAACTTGGTGATGTTAATGGCAGTACTCAATAATCATCGCTTATTCAAAGGGTGAAACTGCATAATGGTTTCTTTTAAATACTCTTTATCCAGGTGGGTATAAATCTCCGTGGTTGTGATAGATTCATGGCCTAGCATATCCTGCACTGCTTTTAAGTCAGCTCCTCCTTCGACAAGGTGGGTGGCAAAGGAGTGTCGAAAAGTATGTGGGCTAATATTTTTCTGAATGCCTACTTTCTCAGCCAATTCTTTTATTAATAAAAAGACATACACTCTGGTAAGGTGCTTCCCTCTTCGATTGAGAAAGACAAAGTTTTCTTCTTCTTTAGGTATTTTCAATTTGGCACGGTCATATTGCAGATAATGCCGGATGTGTTTTATAGCGTCGTCTCCTATGGGAACCAATCTTTCTTTGTCGTTTTTGCCTATTACTTTGATAAAGCCAACATCCAAAAAAAGGTTGGTTATTTTCAGATTGACCAGCTCACTCACGCGAAGACCGCATGCATACAAGGTTTCTAAAAGTGCACGATTCCTTGTACCATATGGCGTGGAAAGATCAATGACAGCCAACATAGCCTGAATCTCACCAAAAGTTAATACTTCCGGTATTTTCCTTGATAACTTGGGTGCTTCGAGTAATTCGGTAGGGTTATCCTTGATGAGGTCCTCCATAAGGAGGTACTTGTAGAAAGCTTTTATCCCGGAAATCAAACGGGCCTGGCTGCGGACATCCAAACCAATCTTCCCCATAAATACCAGGAATTTTTCGAAATCCTCGTGGTCCAATTGACCGGGGGAAGCCTCTATTGACTCAATGTCAAGGTATTCCTTTAATTTGGTAACATCACGCAGGTAGGAGTCAATGGTATTAGGACTCAAAGCCCTTTCCAGCCTCATATAATTTTTGAAACCTTTGATGTAATGATCCCAGTTAGCCACTTCCTAATTTTTGGCTAAGATACTATTTGGACATCAGACTAATTCTTTCTCTAGAGGTCGTTGGAGATTAATAGAACCCTTGTTCAATTTTTCAACACCTTCTATGGTGGCAGCAATGGTACCTAAAACTGGTGCTACTAAAACACCCACCACTGTAATAAGCAATCCAAGGAAAACAACACCGTTTCCGATCGCAGACCATCTGTTATTTTTCATAAAAGCAACACTCTGGCTTACTGAAAAATGCCTTTCTAAAAAGAAGTCAAAATTGCCAAAGCCCGCATAATAGGATTGCACGATAAAAATGGCCGCTGTCGTAAAAGGTGCGAATATTGGAATCAAACCCAGCAGCAATAAGACAACTGTAAAAAGTAATTCCCAAAACAGATTTCGGATAGCGATACTCAGACCCCGGAAGAAATCCTTCACCATCCCAGGTACACTTATTTTTGTCTTGGAAGTATCTCCCGTAAGGTATTTCTCAACCTTCTCAGAAAGTGGTGACATGAAAGGGCCGGCAAGCACAACAATCAGGTTTTTGTAAACCAACAAACCCAAAATTGCAATTAATAATCCTCCGGTAACTGAAGCTATTTTTTCAATTACGCCTGCTCCCCATTCCCAGGGATACCAACCTATAATAATCCTTCCAATATCATCAGCAAGGCCGTATGCGGTGCTAAAAATTCCAATTGCCAATAGCAAACTAATGATTGCAGGTACCAGGGCATAAGCCCACAATTTTAGTTTTGATATTATTTGAAAAGCCTGAGTATAAGCTCGAAAGGATCGAAAAATCGAGTTGATCATATTTTTAATTTAAACAGAGTCCTAAAATGGCTGATTTTCAATGATTTTAAAACATTTTTATACCAATTTCCATTATTTATGGACAGGTGTCTTTTTTGCAAAACCTCAAAATTTGAAGCATATGTATTCCCTCAGAATCACGGCTTTAGTTATCACATCCCTTCTTTTTGCTTGTAGTGCAAGTAATCCAAGTGAACCCCCGGTAAATGGTCCAACACAAACTTTATCAAAACAATTTAAGGACTATTGGTACGATGGGAATGCTGAAATAGCAAGTTATCAATTGACACAATCCAGATATGGTGAGCAAAGGAAAGGAAGTGCTGTTTGGGTTTTTGTAACGGAGGATTTTTCTGCTAAAAAGCAGGTGAAGCTGGACAATCCACAAGCTGCTGGAAAGGACAAAGTTTCTGTGCTCAAATTAAATGCCCTGCGAAAATTTGTAACCGGAATATACGATTATGCAATCATGCAGTCTGTCTTTACTCCAATTGAGGTGAAGCAATATCCAATGAGTTTAAAGACCACTTTTTCATCACAGGATTGGTGTGGTCAATCCTTCATGCAGTTAAATTATCGTGATAAGGGCTATGAGGTGAAGCAATTCAGTTATTTTGAATCTGAAGGAGATGAAAAAATTACCTTGCCGGCAACCCTACTGGAAGATGAAATACCAAATAGGATACGATTTAATCCGGCCGAACTTCCTACCGGACAAATCAGCCTAATACCTTCGGCCGTATATGCCAGACTGCAACATAAATCCATCGAACCACAACAGGCTACTGTTAGTTTGGAAGATTTTTCAGAGACCGAAAGTCTTTACACAATTCAGTATGATAATATAGACCGGGTAGTTCAATTCAGGTTCGAAAAAACCTTTCCAAATTATATAACCTGGTGGAGAGAAAAGGATGGCAATCAACCGGAAACAATAGCCACTTTGCTAAAACACGATAGATTACCTTATTGGGGTCTACATGATAATGATGATTTATACTTGAGGGACAGCATTGGAATGGGATTTTAGGATTGGATTTAGGAGGATTAATAGGATTATGGATTGGGATTGGGATTATTGGATTGGATTAGAAGGATTAACTGGATTATGGATTGGGATTGTTGGATTGGATTAAAGGGATTTTTTGGATTATGGATTTATTGATGGGTTAATTTTTTGGGCTGTATTTTAATAATCGGCCTTTATCGCCTTTTTTTCCTTCGGAAGAAATCCAAAGTGTACCATCCGGTTCGAAAGCAATTCCTTCGGGTTGAGGAAGTACTGATTTAGAGAGTTTATGCAGTAATAGTACCTCACCTTGTTCAGATAGAACCAGGATTAATTTTCCTACAGAGGATAGGATATAAAAATCACCAGTTTGAGGATGTTGCGCGATACCGGAAGGGCCAAAGGTGAATCCACCTTCTTCCGGGTTGAGTTTGTCCATTACCTTTTCTGCATTCTTCAGTACAGCCCCGTCTCCCAGGTAATGCTGGATCATTCCCAGTCTAATTTGGAAAATTGGTTGGCTATCTAATTGCATCGAATCCAGTCTAAAAGCATAAATATTCTTTACTGTGTCAGGTGTACCCTCGACAACTCCCTTACAAGAAAGCAAAAGAGCATTTTTAGAAGCATACCAACCTAAACCTTCAACATTAGCTGATTTATTTAAAAAGGTCTTGTGGCGGTCAACCTGTACTGAATCATTCTCAAGAAGGCTCACACTGTAGATATCTCCTTTGCTGGTTACGGTATAGGCTTTACCATTGACCCACTCTACTCCTTCAAAATCACCATCACCCCAAAAAGGAATCTCCTTTTCTACTTTGCCCGTAGCAGTGCTGATGAAGAATAGAATGCCTGCTTCATCTTGTAGTGCCACCAACTGATTTTTCTCTGAAACGTAACCAAGGCCTGAAATTTCCTCCAAAAGGGGAGGCAATGAATAGGTCGTATCAGGATTTTCAAAATCATAGGATAGAGTGAATCCCGGATCTTGAAATACTACCATTTCCTCTGCAACAGGTTTACAGGCATTTACTCCAAAAAAATTAAGGAGCGGCAGGGTTATCAGGAAAATCCACATTGTCATCGTACGCTTCACTTTAAATTGGTCCAGGTATTAAAAAGAGGTAAACATCATGTAAACTGTAAGGGAAAATAAAGGGGTTTTTACCGATAAATCTTCGATATAGGCTGCTTTTTCCCATCTTTGCCGGGATCAAATAAAAGAATAAATTTCATGAAAGTAAAAGTCATTAATAAATCATCAAATGATTTGCCGGCATATGAAACCGCTGGTAGTGCAGGTATGGATTTAAGAGCAGATATTTCCGAGGCAATTACCATAGGTTCCTTGGAAAGAACGCTAATTCCTACCGGTTTATTTATTGAATTACCACAAGGTTTTGAAGCACAAATACGTCCAAGAAGTGGTTTGGCTATAAAAAAGGGTCTTTCTCTTGTAAATACTCCTGGAACAATTGACAGTGATTACAGGGGTGAAATAAAGGTTATTGTGGTAAATCTTTCCAAAGAAACCCAAACCATTGAGCCTTCTGAACGTATTGCACAGATGGTAATTGCGAAATATGAGCTAATTGAATGGGAAGCAGTTGAAAATCTCTCAGATTCGGAAAGAGGAGCAGGAGGATTTGGAAGTACAGGAGTAAAGTAAACCAGCGACCAATTACCCTAAAAACAATTGTATGAAGATAATTATCCCAATGGCCGGAAGAGGAACCCGGCTAAGACCCCATACCTTAACCGTTCCCAAACCATTGATTCCCATTGCCGGAAAACCTATGGTACAGAGATTGGTAGAGGATTTGAATCGAGGATTAGATGAAAAGGTAGATGAGATTGCATTTATCATTGGCGATTTCGGAAAAGAGGTAGAGCAACAACTCAAAGAAATTGCAAAATCCATAGGGGCTACCGGGAAAATATATTACCAGGATCAGCCATTAGGTATCGCACATGCTTTGCTTTGTGCAAGAGAAAGTATGGAAGGAAAAGTAATGGTGGCTTTTTCGGACACCCTTTTTAAAGCTGATTTTAAATTCAACTCCAATGAAGATGGGGTAATATGGGTCCAACGAGTTGAAAATCCTTCTGCTTTTGGTGTTGTCACCACTAATGAAGAAGGAGTTATTACTCACTTTGTCGAAAAACCACAGGAATTCGTTTCTGATCAAGCCATTGTCGGGATCTATTATTTTAAGGATGGAGAAAATCTGGAAAAGGAATTGCAATACCTTTTGGATAACGACATAAAGGTGAAAGGAGAATTTCAGCTTACTTCTGCTCTTGAAAACATGGAGAAGAATGGTCTTCAATTCAAAACTGGAGAAATTGAAGAATGGCTGGATTGTGGAAATAAAGATGCAGTGGTATACACCAATCAGCGGATGCTTGAAATCTATAAAGGATCAAAAACCGTTTCCAACAGTGCTAAAGTAAAAAACAGCATTATCAGAATGCCTTGTTTTATCGGAGATGATGTTGAAATAAAGAACTGTGTGATAGGACCGTATGTTTCTATTGGTGAAAAATCTGTAGTCAAAAACTCTGTAATCAAAAACAGCGTTATACAATCAAATACCACTGTGCGTAATGCACTGTTGGAAAACTCTATGATTGGAAATCACGTTATATACGAAGGAACCAAGTCAGAAATTGACATGGGCGATTATTCAAAAAAGAAAGAATGACTGTAAAATATCTTTATAATATTCTACTTAAAACTGCCAATGGAAAAGCGCTGATTGCCTTTTTATTGGCTGTTTTTTTCATAGGTAATTCTTATGCGCAGCACTCTGAAGTTGAAGCCAAATTACAGAGTGTTTTTATTGAAGCCAACAAGGAAAAGCTATTGGGCAATTATGACAAAGCTATTCCATTATTTGAAGAGGTATTGAGTAAAGACCCTTCAAATGATGTAGCTGCTTTTGAATTGTCAAGGGTACTAAATGAAGCAAAAAGAGGGCAGGAGGCCATTAAATATGCTAAAAAAGCAGTTTCACTGGACCCTGAGAATTTGTGGTATGCACTTTACCTTGGAGACCTTTACCATTCAATGGAAATGTATACGGATGCCGCAGCTGTATTTGGCGACCTTGCCATAAAACATCCTGAGAATGAAGATTATTTGCTTAAAAAAGCCTTCTTTCTAGTAAAAGCCAACCAACCGGATGCTGCTATCGAAGTGTATGAAACGCTTGAAAAGAAGATGGGTATCAATGAAGAAATTACCCGCCGTAAACATTCGCTTTATTTGGGAATGGGTGATTATAAAAATGCCGCAAAGGAATTGATAGCATTGGGAAATGCATTTCCAAATAACGTTCAATACAAACACCTGCTTGCTACATTTTACAAACAAATTGGTGAAGAAGGAAAAGCACAGAACGTATATGAGGAAATCTTAAATATTGCTCCGGATGATGCCGAAGCCTTGCTTGCTGTTAAAGGTAAATCGAATGCCGGAGGCAATATGAATGATTTTGTTGCTGCGCTTAAACCAATTTTCAATAATCCTGATGTAGGGCTAGATATGAAGGTACGGGAAATCATTCCACAAATTCAGGTAGTTGCAAATACAGGTGATCAAAATCTCGCCGCCGGATTACTTGAACTTACTCAAGTACTTGAAAAAACCCATCCGGGTGAAGCAAAAGTATATGCTATAGCAGGTGATATTTACTTCCATACAGGACAATATGAGGAAGCAAAAAAACAGTATGCAAAAACACTGGAACTGGATGAATCTGTCTATCTGGTCTGGGAACAATACCTTATTTGCCTGGAAGAATTGAAAGATTATGAGGAGCTGGCCAAGCAATCGGAAAATGCTTTAGATGTATTTCCTAACCAGGGAATGATTTATTATTTAAATGGAATAGCCAGGAGAGAAACGGGTGATCTACCCGGTGCAGTTTTGTCTCTCAACCAGGCAAGAATTATGTCCGGAAGGAATCCGCATGTCCTGTATTCGGTTGAAATTGAACTTGCAAAAGCTTATCATTCACTGAATAAATTTGAGAAATCGGATGAATCTTTTGCGAAAGCAATAGAGATGAATCCAAAGGATCCTTTCCTTTTGCAAAGCTATGCAGAATGCCTTTTGGAAAGAGGTGCGATGCCTGAAAAGGCGATGGAGATGGCCAGCCTTGCTGCAGAACTACAACCCGGCAATCCATCAATGACCGCTACCTTAGGATGGGTTAATTACCAGGAAGGGAATTATGAAAAAGCAGAGGCAGCTTTGAAAGAGGCCTTCAGTAAAAAACCTTCTGCTGAAATTGCAGAGCGATTGGGTGATACTTTAATTCAACAAAACAAGACGGAAGAAGCGGTAGGTTTTTGGGAAAAAGCACTTGAATTAGAACCGGGCAGAAAAGGGATAAAAGAGAAAATAAGTACCAGAACCTTACCTAAATAATCAAGCTCTAGGCATCCTCACAGTAAAGGTAGTACCGGCATCTTGTTCTGAAGTCTTCACAAAGATTTTTCCCTTGTGGTATTGTTCTACAATACGTTTAGCGAGTGATAATCCAAGTCCCCAACCACGCTTTTTGGTAGTAAACCCGGGTTGGAAGACCGTTTTAAATTTGGACGAAGGAATACCCTTTCCTGTATCTGATATTTCAATATCAATCCACTTTCCGTTTTCGATAACCACTGCTGAAATGGTACCCTTACCATCCATGGCATCCAATGCATTGCGCAACAGGTTTTCAATTACCCAATGGAAAAGGTGATTATTAATTTCAATAGTAATCGGAGCATGATCGACGCCTGGAAATTCAAAATTCACCTTTCTTGGTGCCCGACGTTCCATGTAAACTTTTGTTTTTTCCAACTCCTCATACACATTGGCCGGTTCCAACTCTGGAGCAGATCCAATCTTAGAAAACCGGTCTGCAATAAGTTCCAAACGAGTTACATCATTTCGTAGCTCATCCATCACTTCCATGGTCTCCGTATCTTCTTCTTTCAGAAATCTTAAGTGATCAATCCAACCTATAATAGCAGAAATAGGCGTACCCAATTGGTGTGCAGTTTCCTTAGCCATTCCCACCCATACGAGGTTTTGTTCAAAGCGACGAGCTGAAGAAAAGGCTACATATCCAAACCAAACAAATACTGTAATCAGGAAAAACTGAATGAAGGGGAAAATCTCCAACATCCTAAGGAGATGTGACTTTTTGTAATAAATCTTTTGGCCTTCAGCCCCCATAATTGGTTCGGCGCCACTTGCTTTTATCTCTTCCAATTCTTTTTTTAAAAATTCCTGGTCAAGATCTTTTTCTTCCCCAAAATTTGCAGCTGCATCAATACCTCCATCCAAATTTTCTAAGATAACCGGTATGGTAGTATTGTCCCGAATGATATTTAAATGGAGCGTAATATCACAGGAATCGAGCGCCATGGATAGCCTACTGGTGGCAAAAGCCCATTGCTCAACTTTTTTTTGCTCTTCCAGTGCTAGTTTTTGGGTAACATCGAAAGTGAAATATGCGGAAAAGCCAACAATTACTACTGCTGCAATTGCGAGGTATATTTTCCATTTCGATTTTTCCCTGTAGATACTCATAATAGATAAGCACGATAAACGAGTAGCTAATATAGCTTATTGTTGGTTGCCTAAGGCAGCTTCACGCAATCGTTGTAAGAATGGAGACGCAAAGATGAAACCTTGCAGGATTTCATTATCACTGGTCAAAACCTCATCCTTGTTTCCTTGCCAGGCCACTTTGCCTTCATATAAAAGCGCAATACTATCACCAATCTCCATCACGGAGTTCATATCGTGCGTATTGATGATCGTTGTTATATTATTTTCAAGCGTGATATCCCTGATCAATTCATCAATTAAAAGAGAAGTTTTTGGGTCCAAACCGGAGTTCGGTTCATCACAAAATAGGTACTGAGGATTAAGGACGATGGCACGGGCAATACCTACCCTTTTCTGCATACCTCCTGAAATTTCAGAAGGGAATTTATCATTGGATCCGTCCAGGTTTACACGTTCCAGACATTCATTTACCCTTTTGCGTTTTTCTTTCAGTGTTAGATTGGTAAACATGTCAAGCGGGAAGCGGATATTTTCCTCTACTGTCATAGAGTCGAATAGGGCTGAACCCTGGAAAAGCATCCCTACTTTCATTCGGATTTCCCGGACTGATTTTTTATCAAGTTGTGTAAAATTGACATCGTCGTAATACACACTTCCATCTGTGGGATGTAATAAGCCAACCAGGATTTTTAGGAGCACGGTTTTACCGGCCCCGCTTCGCCCAATAATCAAATTGGTATGGCCCTTTTTAAACTCCAGGGAAATATCCTTTAGAACTTCAGTTTCCCCAAAAGACTTAAATATATTTTCAGCTCGGATCATTCGAAAAAATCAACTTGATGACTGGATTAGCCGGTTAACAAAACAGCAATCACATAGTCTGCTGTCAAAATCAAAATATTACTAATTACAACTGCCCTGGTACTTGCTTCTCCTAGTTCAATACTTCCGCCTTTTACAAAATAACCCTGGTAACAGGAAACAGTAGTCAGGATATAAGAAAACACAATAGACTTAATAAACATCATCGTCACATTGTGGGGATCAAAAAACGCCCTGACACCTCGGATATAATCATCAGCAGTAATCTCTCCGGTAGGTACAGTAGCTATATATCCACCACAAATCGCAACAAAGGCAGAGATGATTACCAATAAAGGAATTACCACCAAAGCTGCTGTTAGTTTTGGCATGATCAGGAATGCGGAAGTGTTTACACCCATGATTTCCATGGCATCAATGTGTTCCTTTTGTCTCATTCCACCCAACTCAGCAGCCATATTGGAACCCACCTTTCCTGCCAACACCAGGCAAGTAATAGTAGGAGCTGACTCAATAATCGCAAGGTCCCTAACGATGTAACCTATATAATAACGTGGCACCAACTGGCCATCCAACTGGTAAGCAAACTGAATAGCCGCAACCGCTCCCATGAAAATGGAAATCAGACAAACAATAACTATCGAACCAATACCGATATCGTCCATTTGCCTGGTAATCTCTTTCCAGTATACCCGCATTTTTTCCGGCTTGGAAAAAACGTTCCCCATCATTATCATATATCTTCCCAGGTGGAAGACCAGATCTCGAGGAACTTTTAAAAGAAAGTCCATCTATGATATTTTAATATCCTTTCAAATCGGCTTAAAGGTAAAGATTTATCGAAAGGCAACGACGATTAATGCAGCAAAATGCAATTTCTTACAAAAGAAAGAATTTTGAATCTGCCGGCGACTAAAATCTGAGTAAAATCATTTGCCCTAAGTGGATATAAGCTTTTGGTATTTTTATTTTTTGTTTAGTTTTGCGCACCAGTATAAATTGTGAAAAATAAAGAACAATGTCTGATCACATAGAGAATAGAGGCAAAAAAGGATATTGCATGATGTGGGCCATCATCACCTTTTTATTGTTTATCATTTTGGTGGTTGCAGTTTACCAGTACAACGGTAAATTTTTATAAAACACCTTTCAAGCATTAACAAAGCGAGGGTTTTACCATTGGTAGGACCCTCGCTTTGTTATTTAAAGTTAAATTAAAACTGACTTATCATAACCTGAGGTTGGTTTTTCTAATTTTGAGGATGAAAAATATCGCGTTATTAAGTCTGCTATTGCTTTTACTTGGCTGTAACCCACAGACCGGTAAAGGCCCAACCGGTTTGGATGAAATTCCCACCTATTCAGCATTACCCAATATGCCTAAAAACGTCATTTTGATGATCGGTGATGGTATGGGGTTAACGCAAATTACTGCGGGGATGATTAAAAACGACAACAAACTGAACCTTGAAAGGTGTCAATTTACCGGTCTACACAAGAGCTATTCCTATGACAATCTGATTACAGACTCTGCTGCAGGGGCTACTGCATTTGCCTGTGGAATAAAAACCTACAATCAGGCTATTGGCGTAGGACCGGATACCTTACCACGAAAAACTATTCTTGAATTGTTAACCCGAGCAGGTTACAAAACCGGTTTGGTAGCTACTTCTACCATCGTGCATGCTACGCCGGCGAGTTTTTATGCCCATGTTGCCAATCGTAAGCAATATGAAGACATTGCCACAGCATTAAGCACCTGTAACGTAGATTATTTTGTGGGTGGTGGGTTGAAATATTTCAACAGGAGAGAAAATGACGAAAGAGATCTGGTAAAGGAAATGATGGATAATGGGTATCAGATGAGCAACTATTTTGAAGCTGATTTTGATAGCGTTGAGCCGGATCCTACAAAAAAATTCGGATACCTGACCGCAGATAATGATCCTCTTATGGCTTCACAAGGGAGAAACTACCTGCAACCGGCAACAGAAGAAGCTTTACAATTTTTAAAGGCAAAATCGGCGGACGATGGTTTTTTCCTAATGGTTGAAGGTTCCCAAATAGATTGGGGTGGACATGGAAATGATGCGAATTACATCGTTACCGAAATGATTGATTTTGACAATACGATTGGGAAAGTTTTGGATTTTGCCCAGGCTGATGGAGAAACGTTAGTAGTAATTACTGCTGACCACGAAACAGGTGGGTTTGCCATAAATCCGGGTTCAACAAAAGAAGAAATAATAGCAGCTTTCACAACCAAGAATCACACCGGAACTATGATTCCGGTTTTTGCATATGGCCCTGGTGCCAGCCTGTTTAGTGGAATTTATGAAAATACGGAGATCTACTACAAAATCAGACATGCGCTGGGTATGCCTGTAATGGAGCCCGGCAGGTAACACTTCATAAACATGTAGGAAGCCTCACAACCTGCTACATGTTTATCCTTAATTAAATGTTTTGCCGTGGCGTATAAAAATGGTAATAACCATTAAAAAATGTTTCTCCCCAGGTTATATCGGTCTACATTTTAGCTCCAACCATTCTGCTTCTTCCGGTAGCAACATTGGACTCAACCTTTCCAGTACTTCTTTATGATAGGCATTTAACCAATCGATTTCTTCTCCTGATAACCATTTTTTATCAATCAGTGTAGTGTCTATAGGGAATAGGGTAACCGTTTCGAATTGATAAAACTCGCCAAATTCCGTTTCAAAAGCCGGAACACATAATACCAGATTTTCAATTCGGATTCCATATTTGCCTTCCCTGTAAAGTCCTGGTTCGTTTGAAGTCAAGGTCCCTATTTCAACAGGCATAGTTGTTCGTGGAGAAATTGTCGGAGAGAAACTCTGAGGTCCTTCATGAACGTTTAAAAAGGCTCCTACACCATGACCGGTGCCGTGACCATAATTTCTTGCATGTCGCCACAGGTGTTGTCTTGCCATTGCATCAAACTGTGCACCATAGGTTCCTTTAGGGAATTTTGCCATACTGATAGCTAGATTTCCTTTCAAAACCATTGTATAATCCTTCTGCTGCTGTTCAGTTGGTGTACTGAGTGCAATAGTGCGTGTAATATCAGTAGTTCCGTTTAGGTATTGTCCTCCACTATCAATCAATAAAATACCTTCACTTTTTATATCAGCACACGTATCCGGCTCGGCATGGTAGTGAACGATGGCTCCATTGCTTTTATAACCAACAATCGCATCGAAACTTTCTCCAAAATAGTCTCCCATGGCCTTCCTGCATTCTTTCAACTTCATGGCTACTTCAGTTTCCGGAATAGAACGTTGTGGAAGTGTATGCTCTAGCCACCTGAAAAACCTAACCAGTGCAACACCATCTTTTTCCATTACTAATCGAATATTATCAGCTTCAACCTGATTCTTAATAGCCTTAGCAGGGGCAATCAGATTTTGTCCGTCAATACGATTTTCATCATTGATACAATTGTAGAGGTACACATTGCAGGTTGACTTGTCTACCATCACCTTGTTAGTTGCTGAATATTCCTTTAGGTAAGTATCAACAGCATCATAAGGTTGAATTTCAATACCGGCATTTTGCAAGGTAGTTGACAGGCCTTCCGGAATCTTGGATGGATTGATAAATAAAACAGTGTTGTCATCCTGTACTAAAACATATGCAATGAAAACAGGATTACAGTCTACGTCTTCACCACGAAGATTTAACAACCAGGCAATTTCATCTAAAACTGAAACAAAATATGCTGATGCTTTTTGGTCGTTCATCTGGGATCTTATCGCACTCAATTTAGCTTCCCGACTGATTCCAGCAAATTTTAAAGCATGGTCAAAAATAAAATGGTGGGGCAAAGAAGGTCTGTCTGTCCAAACCTGGCTTACTAAATCATGATCTTGATTTAGGACAAAGTTCTTTCCCGAAAATGATTTAGCCATACTTCGGACCTGACCCACTGAAAACATCCATCCATCATAACCAATTGTTGCGCCATTTGGTAATGTATCACAAATCCAGGTCAGGTATTCAGGGGTATGGGGTATTTTTAATTTATGTAGCACCATAGCAGAAGATTTCAATTGCTCTTCTGCTTGTATAAAATATCTCGAATCGGTCCATAAACCGGCATGATCAGCAGTAATCACTACCACCCCGGCCGAACCGGTAAAACCGGAAATCCATTCCCTGCTTTTCCAATGGTCCGCAACATATTCACTTAAATGGGGATCGCTGCTTGGAATGATATAGGCATCTAATCCGGCGTTTAACATGGCTTGACGTAACGCTATTATCCTTTCATCAATAGTCATAAAAACAACTTTTTCTTATTTGGAAAAGGGGAAATAATAAAGTGTAAAGTAAATAAAAAGGCTGCAAAAGGCTATTAAGCTTAACATTTTATACAAGTTTCAATATTATTTGAAAGCTTTAAAACATTTTTGATGTATTAACATCATTTTATTTTATTGATTTCCAGTAATTTATACTACTTAATGTAAAATACAATGCTAAACGAATAAAAAGTACTATGATTTTTGTTTAGGATTTTATACCTTTGGTTAAACAATTTTCGAAAACTTCACCAAAATAATATTTGTTATGTCTACCATTGAGTTTCATAGTCGTTTTGAGGAATACTCAGGTATTCTACAAGCATTTGCATATAACCTAACTAAAGATTTCGAAGAGTCGAGAGACCTTTTCCAGGAAACCGCCTTCCGGGCTTTGAAAAACCGTGACAAGTTTTCTCCGGGTACCAATTTTAAAGCATGGCTATTTACTATTATGAAGAATATCTTCATCAATAATTACAGAAGAAAAGTAAAAGCCAACACCATCATAGATACAACCGACAATCAATACTATCTAAACTCCGGCAGCAAGACCGTTCATAATATGGCTGAGTCTACTATTATGACCAAGGAGTTGAATAAAATGATAGAAAGATTGGATGACAGCATTAAAATTCCTTTCCTGCGCCATTTCGAAGGATTTAAGTATCAAGAGATTGCTGATGAAATGGGTCTGCCTTTGGGTACGGTAAAGAGTAGAATCTTCTTTGCCAGAAAGGAACTAAAAGATATGATTTTCAAAAAATATGGCATGACTGCCAATATCAAAGACTAGATAAATTGACATAAGTCCGCTTTTTCATGGCTGCCCCCTCAGAGGCAGCCATTTTTTTTATCCAGCCCATCCATCTCTATCCAGGCTTCTATATTGAATAGCTTCTGCTAAATGTTCAATTTTAATCTCATCGCTACCTGCCAAATCTGCAGCAGTCCTGGCGACCTTTAAAATGCGGTCATATGCTCTGGCAGAAAGTTGCAAGCGCTCCATGGCAGTTTTCAGCAATGTTAAGCCTGGTTTATTCAACTTACAGACCTCCTGGACCATTCTACCCGGCATTTGGGCATTTGAGTAAATACTTGGAACCTCTTTGAATCGCGCTGCTTGAATTTCTCTGGCCTGTATAACCCGCTCCACTATATCCTTACTTGTTTCAGATGGTCTTACCGTACTGGAAAGTTCATCATAGCTTACAGGTGTAACTTCGACGTGTAGGTCAATCCGGTCCAATAATGGTCCGGAAATTTTATTCAGGTATCGCTTAACGACCCCGGGACCACAAACGCACTCCTTATCCGGGTGATTATAAAATCCACATGGGCAAGGATTCATAGATGCAATGAGCATAAAACTAGCCGGATAATCTACACTTACTTTTGCTCTTGAAATATTTACTTTTCGCTCTTCCATGGGTTGCCGCATTACCTCCAAAACACTTCGTTGAAATTCGGGTAATTCATCCAAAAAAAGTACACCGTTATGGGCCAATGAAATCTCTCCCGGTAAGGGATTGGAGCCCCCTCCAACTAGTGCAACATCACTTATTGTGTGATGAGGTGAACGAAAAGGTCGAATGGTCACCAATCCACTATCTGAAGGCAACACTCCTGCAACAGAATGTATCTTAGTGGTTTCAAGGGCTTCCTGTAAGGAAAGCGGTGGTAAAATTGTGGGTAACCGTCTTGCGAGCATTGTTTTCCCCGCACCTGGAGGTCCAATTAAAATGGCATTATGACCACCGGCAGCAGCCAACTCCAAGGCACGTTTAATATTTTCCTGTCCTTTTACATCTGAAAAGTCTACATCATAGTTGCTCTGCAAATCATAAAAAACCTGCCGAGTATCAAATTCAATTGGTTGGTGTTCACCTTGACCTTGAACTATTTCAATGGCCTCTTTAAGATTTTCGACCCCAAACACAGCAATGTCATTTACAATAGCTGCTTCTTTTCCATTTTGTTTGGGCACAATCAATCCTTTAAATCCCTCCTTCCGGGCCTGGATCGCAATAGGCAGAGCACCTTTCACAGGTCGAAGGGACCCGTCCAGGGCTAATTCGCCCATCAGGATAAATTCGGATAATCGTTCCGGATTTACCTGGTCAGTAGCAGCAAGAACTCCAATGGCGATAGGCAAATCATAGGCAGAGCCTTCTTTGCGCAGATTGGCCGGAGCCATATTTACCACAATTTTAGTTCGGGGAAAATGCTTTCCAATGTGCTTTACGGCTGCTTCAATTCGCTGAAAGCCTTCCTTGACTGCATTATCAGGAAGACCAACTACATTATAGAAATTTTTATTGGCAACAGGCTGTCCTCCTGAACTTACTTCGATTGTTATTCGACGGGCATCTACGCCATGAACAGCACTGGCAAAAGTCTTAACCAACATAAATCGTCTGCTTTGTGGTGAAAATAATGGAATGGTGACAAAGCTGCCGCCATTTCCTGTGAATTTTAGTTTTCTTTGATTGACGCCATGATTGGTCGAAATAACAAAAATTTACCCGCAATGAGAACCTTCCTATTCATTAGTGCACTATTGAGCCACTTTTTACTTTTTGCGCAAAATCAAAGTCCCTGTTCTTGCTGTACAGTAGAGCATTCACAATTTGATTTTTGGATTGGCAATTGGGAAGTAACTGATACCACCGGAACAGTAGTAGGCCATAATACCATTGTAAAAGAGCAAGACAATTGTTTATTGAAAGAGTCCTGGACCAGTACAAAAAGTAAATTCACAGGCACCAGTTATAATTATTATGATTCAACAAACAAAAAATGGCACCAGGTGTGGATTGACAATGCGGGTAGTCAATTAAATCTGTCAGGTGGCCTGGTGGATAACCGAATGGTTTTAATAAGCGAACCTTTTAAAGATCAATCAGGACAAGAAAAACAGCACCAAATTAGTTGGACACCTTATAATGATGGAACGGTTCGGCAAGAATGGGTGGTTATTAATTTAGCAAATGATTCAAGTAGTACCTTATTTAATGGGCTTTATAGGAAGGTGAAGAGAGACGAGTAAAAATTATCAATATTCCAATTGGAATAAAGGCAGAAATTCCAAATATAATCTCATAGTAATATGGCATAAAACCCAATGATAGCCAAAGCATGGACCCCTGCGAAAACAATAATAATTCAGAGCCAAGAATACCCGCCAAGAAAATCCAAAGTCCTATGCTGGAAATGGTATCTAAAATGATGTTTTTGAAAAGACTAGCAAAGAATAATATAAATGTCGACGCCAAGCCTAACAGGATTAGGTGTAAAAACCCGATAACAAAATTTCGGATTGTGTAAGCAATTTCTGCTATTGCCGGGAGGATTAGTATAGACTGAACCAATATTTTTAACACAAAAGATGCAATTGCGATTTTTAGCAATAAGGATGTAAAACCTTTAAAAGAAACCTTTAGAACTCCCGCGTTGATTTTCAACCATAATAGGAAATAATATAAGGCAAACAACTGGATTATAACCCCGAAACTATTAATGTAAAATAAGACCGGCAATGGGGTTGACCAAGTAACTGCCAATACATAAGTTAACATTGTTCCTCCAACCAAAAATCCATAAAAGGCTTTTATTGGTTTGGTATTTAAATCTACTTTATGCTCCAAATACCAAAACAGTAAACCTAAAAGACTAAAAATAAACCACCCATTAAACTGAAAATGAAGGAAAAACTGGATAAGTGCATAATACAAAGCTGACCCTTTAAATCCGGCAATTATAACAGGTATAAGGGTCCAAATTGCTAAGGTTGATAGGATCATAAAAACCATGGAAGTCTTAATAAATAAACCTGCACATGATTTTTTCACCTTTGAAAAATCCTTCCAAAATCCAACCACAAAAAAGTAGGAACAAATAATATGTAGGGTTGAAAAAACAATCGAAATGGTGGTATATCCAAAAATGGGAAATGAAATCAACATCCCAATTACCGAAGCCTGTGTTACCCAAAAAAGCTTCGAATAGAATCGCTTTCTCTCTTCAGTAGGATTCAATACCATGGAAACCAAAAAACCAAAAATCGCCATATAAATCCAACCTAACATTGCAACATGGGAATGTCCATGCATGATATTTCTATAATCCAACCATGCTAATTCCTCTACAAATGCAAACCTCATAAGCAAACCAAGACATGCAGCAAAGAGAAAATTGAGCACTGCAACCTTGAACCATGATTTTGGCATCTTTATTTGTTTTAAATTGGACAGACCTGAAAATCAAATCTGCCCAATCATCAATCAAAATAAAATTTACTTTTCAGAAGCCTTAATACTACTATCGTTTTCGAACATAAACTCAAGCACATCACGAGCATCACCTATAGTCAGGTTTTGATTAGGCATTCTAACAAGGCACTCCTTAAGCATTTCCTGTGCTGCAGGGTCTTCCTCTAGCATAACTTCTACATTGGTGGCCATATTCATAATCCATTCGGGTTTTCTACGCTCAGTAATACCTTCCCAGCCTGGACCTACGACCCTTTGACTTGTTAGCTTATGACATGAGGCACATTTCATTTCATAAATAGCTTTACCCTTTTGGGACATTTGAGGATCCAGAGGATCATTTAGCGTAACATTCTTAACCTCACCAATTCCTTTTCCATCGTCGACTGGTCTGTCTGGAACCATACTTTTAGGTTTGGAGTTTCCAGAAGAAGTTGTTTGAGGGCTATCTGAACTTCCACATGCGGTTAAGGAAAAAGCTACGACAATTAGAATTATTATCTTTTTCATGACTAATGATTTTATTTTTTGAAATGTAAATAGCAATATTCAGAACCTTTTCTCTGAGTTTTCATATTCACCTGCCAACTGCGATATTTTTTGATGCCTTAACTGGTAATACATTCCCTCACGAAAAGGATAAACCTTTTCATGCAAAGGACAAGGGTTTTGATCAGAACAAAATGGTAGTCCTAATACACATTCCGTAAACAATGATTTACCATCGATACAAGTAATAATGTCGTCGACAGTCTTCTCCATATTTTCTTTTTCAATATAAAACCCGCCATACGGCCCTTTTACAGATGTCACTAAATCATCTCGAACCATTTTTTGAAGAATTTTTGCTAAAAATGATTTAGGAACTTTTAAAGTATCTGCAATTTCTTTTACTCCTGTTTTATGACCTGCATTTGTCCTAACTGCCAGATAGATCATTGCTCTAATTCCATACTTACAAGCTTTTGAAAACATACCAGATTTTTTATTAGACAAAAATAAGTTTATTTTATCTAAAAAGGATTAAAAAATCTTTTTTAGAAAATCATGAAGATTAATTTACTAAGAAAAATACGCATAAGATTGTCTTAATTCGCTGTTTTTCAATGCGCTTTCACCTATTTGATGCTTATCATTATGCTTGGATGATTTTTATCAACTTTTTTATAAAGGACATTTTTAACCTTTGTAAACCAGTTTTTTGAAATCAATATTTTACAAACAAAATAACCTTATCATGAAAAGTAAAAGATCCTATTTAATCATTTTGGGTCTTGCGATCACAATTATCGCTATCCTTGGGTATGGTTGCGAAAATAAAGCTTCAACTTCAAAATCAGGAGGGGCTTTATCAAGCGATGTAGCTTCCCAGGTTTATGTCCCTCCAGGAGAATATGATGAATTTTACGGTTTTATGTCCGGAGGATTCAGCGGCCAGATAGGTGTATACGGAATCCCTTCAGGTCGCCTTTTAAAAGTAATACCTGTTTTTTCTGTTGATCCGGAAAAAGGATATGGCTTTAACGAGGAAACAAAACCCTTACTAAACACATCTCATGGTTTCGTACCCTGGGATGATGCACACCACCCTGAACTTTCCCAGACCAATGGTAAAACAAACGGAAAGTGGATTTTTATAAATGGAAATAATACCCCACGTATTGCAAGAATTGATCTTTCGACTTTTGAAACAACCGAGATTATTGAAATCCCTAATAGTGGGGGAAACCACTCTTCTCCATTTACTACCGAAAATACTGAATATGTGGTAGCAGGAACAAGATTTGGTGTTCCTTACCCACAGAAAGATGTTGCCATCAATAGTTATGCTGAAAACTTTAAAGGTATGCTCACTTTTGTGAGTGTAAAGGAAGAAGGCGATATGGACATTGCTTTCCAGGTTTTGTTGCCAGCGTTTGATTACGATCTTGCTCATTCAGGAAAGGGCAACTCTCACGGATGGACATTTTTCACTACTTATAATACTGAAGAGAAATCTACCTTATTAGAGGTTAATGCCTCGCAAAACGATAAAGACTTTATTGCTGCTGTTAACTGGAAAAAGGCTGAAGAATATATTAAACAAGGCAAATTCAAGGAAATCCCGGCAGAGTATGCACATAATGTTTACGACGAAAAATCACATGTAGCTACTTCAACACTTAAAAAGAGTGTAAAAGTTCTAACTCCAGAAGATTGTCCAGGGCTTGTGTATTTTCTTCCAACGCCAAAATCTCCACATGGGGTTGACGTAGATCCGACAGGGGAATATATAATCGGAAACGGGAAGTTATCAGCGGACTTAACTGTTCACTCTTTTTCAAAAATGATTAAAGCGATTGAAAACCAATCTTTTGAAACTACAATCGAAGGTATTCCAGTCCTAAAGTTTGAAGAAGTAGTTGCGGGTGTAGTAAAGGATGCCGGCTTAGGCCCTTTGCACACTGAGTTTGACGGAAAAGGAAATGCATATACCTCCTTCTTCATCAGCTCTGATGTAGTAAAATGGAAATTAGGTACCTGGGAAGTTGTTGATAAAGCTAAAACATTTTATTCTGTCGGTCACATCATGATTCCGGGTGGCGATTCAAAAGAACCACAAGGAAAGTATCTGGTAGCATTGAATAAAATCACAAAAGATAGGTATTTGCCTACTGGGCCAGAACTTTGCCATTCTGCACAATTATATGACATCTCAGGTGATAAAATGAAGCTTTTATTGGATTTCCCAACAATTGGAGAACCTCACTACGCACAAGGTATTTCTGCTGATAGAATTGTTCCCAATGTTAAAAAGTTTTACCCAATTGAGGAAAACACTCACCAATATCGGGCAATGGGTGAAAAGGATGCCAGAGTAGAACGTGAGGGTAATATTGTCCATGTATATATGACAACTATCCGCAGTCACTTTGCACCGGATAACATTGAAGGAATTAAAGTTGGAGATAAAGTTTATTTCCATGTCACCAACCTTGAACAGGATTGGGATGTACCACACGGATTCTCTGTGATGGGTGCTAACAATGCAGAACTATTAATCATGGGAGGTCAAACTGAAACACTTATTTGGGAACCAAAAAAAGAAGGCGTTTTCCCATTCTATTGTACTGACTTCTGTTCTGCCTTACACCAGGAAATGCAAGGATATATAAGGGTTTCACCACGTAATTCTAACATCGCATTGAGTTGGCGATTAGGTGAGGATGAAGAAATTTAATATTTAATTGACTAGATGCCGGCTATTTGTGGGGCCGGCATCTTTCAAAATCCAACCAAAATGATTAGTCCGGAAAAACCAGTGATTGAAAGAATTTTAAATGGAAAGAACTTTAATGCTTCAAAAATCAGCATGCAAAAGGGTAGTGAAATAAAAAAGCATTATTCAGCTACTGAAGCTCTTCTTGTAATTTTGAACGGGTCAGTTGAGTTTCACTATCCAGAAGCTACCATTTCTCTTATAGCTCCTATTTCATTTTCTATTACACCGGAAAAAGAACATTGGCTTGTTGCCCTTGAAGATTCGACCTTAATACTTGTCAAATAACTCAAATAGAGGAAAAACTCAACAAATGAAACATGTACCAAGAATCTTGATGGCTGTCGGAGTTGCTGCACTTTTAGGGTTATTTATTTTCCCTATGTGGCAGATTACGCTCATCGCTCCACAATATCCTGATGGTGTTACTATGTATGTTTACATAAATAAACTAGGCGGAGAAAATCCTTCAGTGATTCAAAATATAAATATCCTGAACCACTATGTAGGAATGAAATACATCGAACCAGATGCCATCCCTGAATTAAAATACTTTCCCTTCATAATCCTTGCAATGGCCGCACTTGGTTTAGCAACTATCCTAATCAACAAACCTTATGCATTTTGGATTTGGGCAGGATTAATGGTTGTTCTAGCGATCGCAGGGATGTATGACTTTTATTTATGGGAATACGATTATGGGCACAATTTAAGCCCAAAAGCACCAATAAAAATACCAGGCGCTTCCTTTCAACCTCCATTGATAGGGACAAAGGAGATTATCAATTTTACAGCCACTTCTTTACCTCACCTGGGTGGATACCTTGCCGGATCATCTATCCTTCTGGCCATTACTGCAGGTTGGATAAAAAGAAAATTTTAATGCCATGAAACCTTCATTCTATTTTATGATTTTCCTTTTTCTTTCAGCCTGTTCAATCAGTCCTAAGGAAATAAATTATGGTTCGGACCTATGTGATTATTGCAAAATGACAATAGTCGATAAACAACACAGTGCTCAATTGGTAACAAAAAAAGGAAAGGCCTATTTATTCGACGCAATCGAGTGTATGCTTCCTTTTAAAAAAGAAAACCCTGAAAAAGTAGCAGCATTATTATTAGTAGCCGATTACCAGCAACCAGGTCAATTAATAGAGGCAGAACAGGCCAATTACTTAATAAGTCCTTCTATCCCAAGCCCAATGGGAGCATACTTATCAGCTTTTACATCTGACAAAGCCATTAAAGCAATACAAGCGGAAAAAGGCGGAAAAATATTTTCTTATAAGGACCTTGAAAATCAATTTTTGAAGAACGACATAAACAGATAACGGTCCAAAATTCATTTTTATGAGTCTCTGGCCTAGCGGGAATTACCATCATTTTTAGATCTAAAATCCATTATCATGAAAAAATCAATCCTATTAGTTGCTACAGTCCTAATTTTCATGGCTTGCACTGAACCTGAAACCAACCCCGTACCAGAAAATACTATCGAAAATAAAGACCTGAAAGGACAATCGTCAGTAAGTGATGACTCTTCAGAGAAAAATGTGCTCCAGGTAGCTTTGGGATCAAAGGATCATACCACACTGGTAGCAGCGGTGCAAGCAGCTGGCCTGGAGGATGTACTGGTAAATGCTGGCCCACTCACTGTATTTGCTCCAACCAATGCAGCATTTGATGCTTTGCCAGCAGGCACAGTTGAAGACCTTTTAAAACCAGAAAACAAATCAAAGCTGGCTAAAATCATCAAGTTTCATGCTTCACCTGGAAACTATCAGGGCGATTTACTAAAAGATGGTCAACGATTGTATCAGGCAAGTGGTGATTATGTTCAGGTAAGTAAAGAGAACAATGAAATTTTAGTTCATGGAGCCAAAATCATTGCAACTGTCCAAGCATCAAACGGAGTTGTTCATGTGGTTGATAAGGTTATGCTGCCATAGTTGATTTTGGATTAATGGCCCTTTAATAATTAGAAAAGACTCAGATGAAATATATAACAACATTGATTTTTACACTCCTTTTAGTGGTTAGTTCAAATGAGACTTCTTTTGCCGGCACCATTGTGGTTTGTAAGGATTGTGCTATAAAAAAAATTAGCACAGCTGTAGAAAAAGCTATTGCCGGGGATTTAATTTTAATTAAGAAGGGCCATTATTTTGAAACAAATATTTTGATAGACAAACCCTTGACACTTCAGGGAGAAAATTGGCCAATTTTAGATGGCAATGAGGACGAAGAGATCTTGGTAATTGTTGCCGATAATGTAACAATAAGGGGATTGCAGATTCAAAACGTCGGCACCAGTTATTTAAAGGACAGGGCCGGGATTCGTCTCCGAAAGGCAAAGAATTTTTCAATAACAAACAATCGGTTATACAACACTTTTTTTGGCATTTATCTGGAACACGTGAAAAATGGGATCATTGAAAATAATGAGGTAATTGGTAAAGCAGTTGAAGAAAGTAGTTCAGGAAATGCCATTCATTTATGGTATTGCAAAAACATTGAAGTTAAAGGGAATACAGTAAAAAACCACCGTGATGGTATTTATTTAGAATTTGTTGACAGTAGCACTATACAAAGAAATTTTAGCGAGGGTAATCTTCGGTATGGACTTCATTTCATGTTCTCAAATTTTGACAATTATTCTGAAAACACTTTCAAAGACAATGGTGCAGGAGTTGCTGTGATGTTCTCTAAGAAAATAGATATGTGGGAGAATGATTTTGTACACAATTGGGGCAAAGCATCATTCGGTTTATTATTAAAGGAAATCTACGACGCGGAAATTCGACATAATAATTTCAGTTTCAATACGGTAGGTATTTTTGTTGAAGGTTCTACCCGGGTTAATTATCATCACAACAATTTTAAACAAAACGGATGGGCCATTAAGATTTCAGGCGGATGTTTGGACAATACAATTGAAACGAATAATTTTTTATCCAACACCTTTGATATATCATTAAGTAGCAGCACCAACAACAATACATTTAACGGGAATTACTGGAGTTCCTACTCTGGTTATGACCTAAATAGAGACGGAAGGGGAGATGTTCCTTACCGTCCTGTCAAGTTGTTCAACTATGTAGTGAATGAGACCCCTGAGGCAATGGTATTACTAAGAAGCCTCTTTGTCGATATCATCAACTTTTCTGAAAAAGTAAGCCCAATTTTCACACCTGAGAAGGTGATAGATGAGCGTCCAAACATGAAAAAATTTGACTTTTAAATTCAAACCAAATGAATCTCGAAATAAAAAAACTGAGCAAAAGTTTTGGCAAATTAAAAGTCCTAAATGAGATAGACCTTTCAATAAGACAGGCAGGGACTTATGCAGTTTTGGGTCCAAATGGCTCTGGAAAAACCACACTAATGAAGTCAATTCTGGGAATGGTATTACCCGAATTTGGCTCCATCGCCATAAATGGTCAATCAATTAAAGGTGCACATGCATATAGAGATAAAATAGATTATTTACCGCAGATTGCAAGGTTTCCTGAAAATCTAAAGGTGAATGAATTATTTACACTCATAAAGGAATTAAGGACAGGTGAAACAAGAGATGAAGCACTAATTAAACGGTTTGAAATTGAACCTTTTTTGGACAAAAAATTGGGAAATCTTTCTGGTGGTACCCGCCAAAAAGTAAATCTTATCCAGGCTTTCATGTTTGATAACCCTTTAGTAGTTCTGGATGAGCCAACTACGGGATTAGACCCTCTTTCACTGGTAAAACTTAAAGAACTGATCCGGGAAGAACAGGCAAAAGACAAAACCATCATTATAACTTCTCACATTATGGATTTTGTGGAGGAAATGGCGGACCAGATTATTTTTCTCATGGAGGGTAAAATTTATTTCAACGGTAGCCTGCATGAATTAAATGACAAATTTAAAACCAGTAAGCTTGAACAGACTATCGCAAAAATTCTCAAGGAACAAAAGGAGCAGGGACGTCAGGATGGCGATGAAGCTTATTTAACCCCACTAAAAGAATTAAGCCATGTTTAAAATATTGAAATATAGCTTCGCAGATTTAAGTCGAAGTCGTTGGACTTATGTTTACACTGGGTTCTATGCTTTGTTGACGATGTCACTTTTCCTTTTAAGTAGTGACCTCTCAAAGGTCATCATTAGTCTAATGAATGTAGTCTTGGTGCTTGTCCCCTTGATAGCCGTGATCTTTGGTGTAATGTATTATTATAACTCCAGGGAATTTACAGAACTGCTCTTAGCACAACCTATTAAAAGAACTGATATCTTCCTGGGTCAATTTTTAGGTGTGGCCGGATCTTTGGCAGGAAGTCTATTAATCGGAGTAGGGGTTCCCTTTCTTTTTTATGGAATTTTAGGTTCGGCTGAAATTGGCAATTATCTGATTTTATTATTGACCGGCGTTTGCCTAAGTATAATTTTTTCTGGATTGGCTTTTTTTATTGCTTTAAAGAACGAAAACAGAATTAAAGGCTTTGGACTTGCAATTTTGCTTTGGTTAGGATTTGCAGTAATTTATGACGGATTATTATTATTGCTTTTAGCTGTCTTTTCTGATTATCCTTTAGAAAAAGTTGCTCTTGGCGCATCTTTACTCAACCCTATAGATTTATCCAGAATATTAATCTTGTTGAAATTGGATATTTCAGCACTTATGGGGTTTACCGGTGCTGTATTTGAAAAATTTCTGGGGAGCAACTTGGGAATGGTTTTAGCAATCCTAAGTTTAATGGTTTGGGTAGGAATTCCAGTATTAGGGATAAAATTTACTTCTCAAAGGAAAGACTTTTGAGCCCTATTCCTTTTTCTTAAACTTTCCTGATTTCCAGGCATCAAAGAATTGTTTCCAGGCCAACGGATTGAAAATATTCATTGGAGGAGTCTGTCCGATATGGTAGTAGGACCTGGCTTGTTGTCTCAAATAATAATCCGCCTGTTCATTTCCGTCAAGTACTACCTCAGAGCGCATTCTTTCCAGCGTCTCGTTTGCAAGATTTTTCAGGGCTCTTTGTTGCATCTCGCTTGTAACATCCATAGCCAGGAATTCCAATTTAAAATGCTCTCGACTTGGCCAGGGAAATACAACTGTCTCAGGAAGATTAATGGTATCCTGAGTCATCAATTGAACCATGGAATAACGATTGTCCTTTAGCGTATCCGGGATAATAAATTGGACCGGAGCGTATCCAATTGCTGTAAATTCTATCAAATCGCCTTTTTCTACAACGATAGAAAAGAAACCATTGAAGTCAGAATAGGTACCCCTGTTTTTTTCTTTCACTGAGATATTTACATACGGTACCGGAAGTAATTCAGAGGTTGAACCATCCAGCACGATACCTGAGAACTGCACCAATTTATCACTTTTCACCTGGGCGGTAGTCCATTGGCTCACCAACATTAAAACAGGTAAAATCCACCATATTTTCTTCAAGGTCATAATTTCTCTTTTTACAATAGACTAACACAAAAGCCAAGAAGTTTGTTTCGCCCCCAAAATTCACAAAATTTAGGTAATAACCTTGCGATTAAAGGTTATTTGTTTGGTAAAACGATAACCTTTCCCTCATTCTTATATTTTGAAACGAATGCAGAGAAATTACAAAATGGCAGGAAAACTTATCTTGGCACAAAAATTCAAATGGCGAAGAAGAAAAAATATTACGTAGTATGGGTTGGAAATAATCCCGGCATCTATGATAGCTGGCCCGATGCGCAAGCTCAGATTAAGGGTTTTCCAAATGCTCGCTACAAATCTTTTTCAACCTTTGAAGAAGCCAGTGAAGCTTATCATGGAAGTGCCAGAAGCTACATTACTAAGAAGGATCCTAAAAGTAAAAAGCCCACATCCGTTCCTTCCAGTGCAAATGTTGAATGGAACAGTATATCTGTTGACGCCGCTTGTAGTGGAAATCCAGGTGTTATGGAATATCAGGGAGTGGATACTAAAACCAAGGAACAGATTTTTTATCAGGGCCCATTCCCGGATGCAACCAATAATGTTGGCGAATTTTTAGCCCTGGTACACGCGCTTGCAAGATTTCAAAAGATGGGAGATGAGTCGACGCCAATATATACGGATTCAAAAACGGCCATGGCCTGGGTTCGAAAGAAAAAAGTGAATACTCAATTGAAAAGAACCGCTAAAAACAAGATAGTTTTTGAATTGATGGAAAGAGCCGAAGCCTGGTTGAAAGTGAATACTTACAAGAATCCTATAATCAAGTGGGAGACTGAACATTGGGGTGAAATACCTGCTGATTTCGGTCGAAAATAACAAGTCCACAACTGAGACACTTTATTTCTGCAGTTTAGCTTTTGGATCCTTTAATTTTGGAAAAAAAGCTATGACTGAAGAATTTTTGCACTTCCTGTGGAACACCCACAGGTTTGATCTCCGCGACCTAAAAACGACTGACAATAAGTCTGTGATTATCAAAAAATTTGGTGTACTCAATACCAATGCAGGTCCTGACTTTCTGGATGCCCGGGTAATTATTGATGGCACTTTGTGGGCCGGGAATATAGAATTCCACATCCTTTCCTCTGATTGGTATAAACACAAACACAACCTGGATCGCGCTTATGACAACGTAATTTTACACATTGTACTGGAAGAAAATGAAAAGGTTTACCGTGACAACGTACACCCTATTCCTTGTGTGGAAGTTAAGAGAAGAGTACCCCGAAACATCCAATTGAAATATGTAGACTTACTCACACAAACCAAATGGATACCTTGCGAAAAGATGTTACCTCAGGTTCCTGAACTTACAAAGACTATGTGGTTGCAAAAGGTTTTAGTAGAGAGAATAGAGGAAAAAACAACACTCTTAAAAGAGGTATTACACCAAAATCAAAATGATTGGGAAAAAAGTTTCTATATCTACTTGGCAAGGCATTTTGGCGTGAAAATCAACCAGGAACCCTTTGAAACTTTAGCACGGATTACCCCACTTCATATTATTCAAAAACATAGTGCTAATCTTTTTGAATTGGAAGCTATTCTTTTTGGTCAGGCAGGTTTTTTGGAGGAACCTTTCAATGCTGAATACCCTTTATCATTACAAAAAGAATATCGCTTCCTGAAAGTAAAGTATGGTTTACAAGCCATGGAAAAGTCCAATTGGAAATTTTTCAGGTTGCGCCCGGTAGCATTCCCGACACTTCGAATAGCTCAATTTGCTGCCTTTCTTCATCAGGACGCACGACCTTTTTCAACCCTAATTAGTCAGAACAGTATTTTTGAACTAGAAAAGTACTTTAAGGTAGAAACGTCAACCTATTGGCATCAACATTATAATTTTGAAAAGGAAGGTAAACAGTTGCCCAAACATTCCGGTGGGACCATGATTCATCGATTAATCATCAATGCAGCTGTTCCTGCGCTATTTTTATATGGTAAGTGGAAAGGAAAAGATGAGTTGAAGGAAGTGGCTTTTGATCTCCTGGAACAAATTCCGGGAGAAGAAAATAAAATTATCAGGACTTGGAATAAATTGGGTCTAAAAGCTGATACATCCGCTGATTCGCAGGCATTAATTCATCTCAAAACCAGATACTGTGATCCTCAACGTTGTCTGGAATGTTCGCTTGGTACGAGTCTATTACGGTAACCTAATTAGTTTTGACGAGCTTTTTTATAAAGGAGTTCTTCTCAGTAAAAAAAATAAAAAAATAGATGCCGGAAGGTCCCTTAAGGTGGATGGTATCGTCGATAAATTTAAAGGGAACCTCTTTTCCTTGTTGATCATATAAA
>JAGQWW010000199.1 GCA_020436955.1 Saprospiraceae bacterium
AAAGAAGATAATCTGGTCTGATGTGCCACAAAACACCGTGTATGAATGGTCGGAAGCCGGTGGTACTAAAGTTTATTTACATCCTTCCGGAAACACAACTACCGATTCTACATTGGAAGGTGCTAATGGTTTGCTATTGGACCAAAATGGTAATTTAATTCTTTGCCAGCACGGCGATAGAAGAATAGCAATGATGGAAGCTCCGGTTTCAGCGCCTGCCAGCCAATTCCAAACGTTAGCAGCCACTTATGAAGGTCAACGTTTCAATTCACCCAATGATGCAGCTTTCGGGCCTGGTGATAATTTATACTTTACCGACCCACCTTATGGATTGAAAAAACTGGAAGAAGACCCTGCCAAAGAATTACCCTACCAGGGAGTCTTCAGACTCGCTCCTGACCGAAAATTGGTCCTTTTGGTGGACAGTCTAACCAAGCCCAATGGAATTGCCTTCAGTCCTGACCAATCGACCTGTTATGTAGCCAACTCGGACCCAGACAAAGCTATCTGGATGGCTTACAAGGTGGATGAAAACCACAATTTTTCAGAAGGAAAGTTATTTTTCGATGCAACAGCATGGGTACCGGACAGACCCGGATTGCCAGATGGTATGAAAGTACATCCTAATGGCACCATCTTCGCAACCGGTCCGGGTGGAGTACTCGTTTTTTCCCCTGCAGGCAAACACTTAGGTACCATTGAAACCGGAACTGCTATTGCCAATTGTGCCTTTGATAGCAATTATGAATACCTGTACATGACGGCCGATATGTATATGACAAGGATTAAGCTCGGGGCGCGGTAAGCGGTAAGCGGTTTGAGGGGTGCGGGGCGCGGTTTTTTTATAAAATGGGCCAAACAACAGAAGCCAGTGTTTTCACACTGGCTTCTGTAAGACAAATAAAAATCCGCATTCCGCACCCCTCAAACCGCATCACGCACCACGCATCACGCGATTCACATCACCCCATCTTCTCCACCTCAATAAACAAGCTTACATCATCCAGCAATTCTGTTGCTTCGCCGGATTGTAGGCCGTTCACAAGGTCAAGGGAGGCTGTTAGCGTTTCATTTTTGATATAATCTCCAAATGCTGCTACAGCTGGTTCGATGGCTTCGTGCTTCGAAATTTTTACAGCAATCTTGTCTGTAACATTCAGATCAAGATTCTTACGGATGTTTTGGATACGGTTTACCAATTCTCTGGCAGTACCTTCTTTTTCCAATTCATCTGTAATCGTGATATCAAGGGCGACAGTTAGATTATCATCTGTTGCTACCAACCAGCCCGGGATATCTTCCGTTGCAATTTCGAAATCTTCCAATTCTAAATTGAAAGTTTCACCATTGATGGTTAGAGAATATGTACCACTCTTTTCCAATGCGGCAATATCAGATTGGTCAAACAAGGAAATTGCTTGTGCAGCATCTTTCATGTTTTTACCCAGACGACGACCTAAAGTCTTGAAATTAGGTTTGATCTTCTTCTTGATTATACCTTCTGTATCGGTGAGGTATTCAATTTCCTTCACGTTTACTTCGTGAAGGATAAGATTTTTAACTCCTTCAACCTGATCCTGGAAGCTTGCATCCAAAATCGGAAGTAAAATTTTCTGCAATGGCTGTCTTACCCGGATGTTTTCCTTTTTACGTAAGGACAACACCAATGACGAGATACGCTGTGCATAATCCATTCTTTCTTCCAATGCAGCATCGATCAACTCCGCTTTTACTTTTGGCAAGTCCGACAAGTGCACAGAGTCTTTAGGCCAGGCAGTATTTCCTTTTTCCCTACTTGAATCCGTAAGGTTTTTATACAACCAGTCTGCAAAAAACGGTGCTACCGGTGCCATCAAATGAGAAATAACTACCAAACATTCGTACAAAGTCTCAAATGCTGCCTGCTTGTCGCTACTCATATCCGTTTTCCAAAAACGGCGACGGGACAGTCGAACAAACCAGTTACTCAAATGGTCGATTACAACCGATTCTACAGCTCTGGTCGCTTTTGTAGGTTCGTAATCTTCTAGTGCTTCCGTTACTTCTTTGACCAGTGAGTACAATTTGGAGATAATCCACTTGTCAATTTCAGGCCTTTCTTCCATTGAAACAGCCTTCTCCGGATTCATTTCGAAACCGTCGATATTGGCGTAAATGGCAAAGAAGTTATAGGTGTTGAACAAGGTACCAAAGAACTTACGGCGGGTCTCGTCGATACCATTCAAGTCAAATTTCAAATTATCCCAAGGTGGCGCATTGCTGATCATGTACCAGCGGGTTGCGTCAGCACCGTACTCAGCAATGGTGGTAAAAGGATCTACCACATTACCTTTGGTTTTGGACATCTTGTTGCCTTCGGCATCCAATACCAAACCATTTGAAACCACATTTTTAAATGCTACTGAATCAAATACCATGGTAGCAATGGCGTGTAAGGTGTAAAACCAACCACGTGTTTGATCCACTCCTTCTGCAATAAAATTAGCAGGGAATGAACGCTCGAAGGTTTCTTTATTCTCAAATGGATAATGCCATTGTGCATACGGCATGGAGCCACTGTCAAACCAAACATCAATCAAATCCAGCTCACGAGTTAATTTTTCTCCATTATCGCCCACCAACACCACTTCATCGATATAAGGACGGTGCAAATCTTTTGGAACGGACTGAGTCAATCCCAAAGCCTGATTGGCCTTTTCGATCTCCTTACCCAATTCTTCTACAGAGCTGATACATTTTTCAACCTTACCATCTTCATTACGCCAGATTGGTAGTGGAATACCCCAGTAACGGGAACGACTCAGGTTCCAGTCCTGCAAGTTTTCCAACCATTTTCCGAATCTACCTTCACCGGTTGAAGCCGGCTTCCAGTTGATGGTTTTATTCAATTCAAACATCCTTTCTTTTGCAGCTGAGGCTTTTACAAACCAGCTATCTAAAGGATAATACAAGACCGGCTTATCAGTTCTCCAACAGTGTGGATAATTGTGGTTGTATTTAGCTACGTTGAAAGCTTTATTATCCTGCTTCAACTTTACAGCGATGTCAATATCAACATTGACAAAATCGGTCTGGTCCTTATAATTCTTCACATAACGATTGGAGAACTCACCCACTGAATCGATGAATTTACCTGAGTTATCTACCAAGGTAAGGGCCCCGATACCATGCATTTTGGCCACTTTGCGGTCATCGGCACCAAAAGAAGGTGCAGTATGGACCACGCCGGTACCATCTTCGGTTGTAACAAAATCGCCGGAAATAACACGGAATGCATCTGTAGCACCATCCAATGGTTCAATTTCATTGCCGAATCCCAACAATTGCTCGTAACGGATGCCTTCCAATTTATCGCCTGTAAAAGTCTCACTCTTTTCTATAACCTCAGGTTGGTTATTTCCACCAAACCAATTTTTTACGGTGTCTTCTGCCAAAACAACGCTTACCGGTTGGTCCGTATATTTATTTATGGTTTTTACTTTCACATACTTCACCTTTGGACCAACTGTCAAAGCTGTATTGGATGGCAAGGTCCAAGGAGTAGTCGTCCAGGCCAGTATGCGAACATCTTCATTATCCGATTCGAAAAGGAAGGAAGACTTTTCATCTTTTTCAACAATAAATTCTGCTACAACTGTCGTATCGGTTACTTCTTTGTAACAACCCGGAAGATTCAACTCATGTGAGCTTAATCCGGTTCCGGCAGCCGGAGAGTAAGGTTGGATGGTGTATCCTTTGTACAACAAACCTTTATCGTACAATTGGCGGAGCAACCACCAAACGCTTTCTATATAACTGTTTTCAAACGTGATGTAAGGATTGTTTAGGTCCACCCAATAACCCATTTTACGGGTAATATTGTCCCATTTGTCTTTGAAACGCATTACGGTTTCACGACACTTCTGATTGTATTCATCTACGGTGATAGACTTCCCGATATCTTCTTTCGTGATGCCCAATTCCTTTTCAACATTCAATTCGATTGGAAGACCATGGGTATCCCAGCCACCTTTTCGCTCTACCCTTTTTCCATTCATGGATTGGAAACGACAGAAAATATCTTTTACGGTACGACCCATTACGTGGTGAATACCCGGCATACCATTGGCTGATGGAGGACCTTCATAAAAAATGAAGCTATTTTCCTTTGGACGTTGTTCTACACTTTTATCAAAGATCTTTTCACTTTCCCAAAAAGAAAGGATCTCTTTATCGATGGTCGGGAGGTCAAGTCCCTTAAACTCTTTGTACATATTCGTTTAGTTAATTTCTGCAGGATTATTAACCCGTTTTGCACAGAAATGATTCAGTAAGGCTGCCTGATTTTCAGGAAGCGGCAAAAATAAGGAAAGCATCATGCTTGAACAAGTCATATAATCAGTCAGGGAGTGCAATCTGAATTTTATTTAAAAAATAAGGGTTTGCGGCTCCAAAGACTATAGGCTGCACTTTTGCGTTTTTTTTACCTTTGGCGTTCAATAAATTTTTGACCATTTTTATTTACCCATTTGAATTTACCATCCAACATGAAAATAACTTTTACACGGTCGGCAATTCTTGCACTTTCTATTGTTGGCTTGTTTCTATTTACCCAATGTGGAACTGATACTCCAAAGACCCCTAAGGACTCCAATACCCAAACTGCTCCGGAGAAAAAGCAGTTGCCGATTCCAAAGTTTGACATGGATTCTGCTTACAGTTTTGTTGAAAAACAGGTGAGTTTTGGGCCCCGTGTACCCGGTAGTGATGCACATCAACAATGCAAAGAATGGTTGGTGGAACAATTGAAAGGGTATGGAACTAGTGTAATTGAACAGGACTTTGAAGCGACATTATACACAGGAAAGTCTTATACGTTTACCAATATCATTGGGCAAATCAATCCTGAATTGGGCAATAGAATCATCCTGTCAGCTCACTGGGATAGCAGGATGTGGGCAGATTCTAAACTAAGTACTGAAAGAAGAGATCAGGCAATTGATGGAGCAGATGACGGGGCAAGTGGTGTAGGAGTTCTACTTGAAATTGCACGCCTCATCCAGGAAAATCCGATTGAAGACTTAGGAATCGACATCATTTTATTTGATGCAGAAGACAATGGAGAGCATGATTCCAATCCCAAAACAGAAGAAGAAGAACTTAGAAGTATGCGTACCTGGTGTCTTGGCTCTCAATACTGGGCCAAAAATCCTCATAAAAAAGGCTACCGTGCCGGATGGGGGATCTTGTTGGACATGGTTGGAGCAAAAAATGCCAGATTTCCTAAAGAAGCATTTTCAGCTCAAATGGCACCTTCTCTCCAGGATAAAATATGGAAACTAGCCCAAGGAATGGGGTATTCAAATTACTTTGTAAACGAAAGAGGGAGACCTGCTACAGATGATCACTACTTTATTGGAACTATTGCTAAAATTCCAATGATTGACATTATCCACCTTTCCGACAAGGAAGATCAATTCTTTGGAGCCCATTGGCATACGCATAATGATAATATGGATATTATCGACCCTAGAACTTTAAGAGCTGTTGGCCAGGTAGTGACTGCTGTGGTTTATAAGCAGGCTGGGAATGTGCTGTAAGGGATGGTGGG
>JAGQWW010000200.1 GCA_020436955.1 Saprospiraceae bacterium
GGCTACGACCATACGGATGATAAGGGGATAGGCATCCTTGATTTAGATATTGAATCAACGCCCAGACCCATCGATGAAATTTTACAAGCTGTTAAAACAAATGTTGACAGGGTAGGGATCAATCCTGCATCCGGAGGACACCTTGGGTATATTCCTGGAGGCGGAATTTACCCAACGGCTTTGGGTGACTATTTGGCTGCTGTGACAAATCGGTATGCGGGGATGTTTTTTGGTAATCCAGGTGCAGTGCGAATTGAAAACCAGCTGATTCGGTGGATGTGTAAGCTTGTTGGTTTTCCAGAAGGGTCTTTGGGTAATTTAACTTCAGGAGGCAGTATTGCCAATCTAATTGCTATTGTAACGGCCAGAGATGTCAAAGGAATAAGAGCAAGAGATATTGAATCTTCAGTAGTTTATCTGACCGAACAGGTGCATCATTGTGTACATAAGGCTTTGCGAATTGCCGGATTAGGGGAAGCGATTGTAAGAAATGTTCCTTTAGACGACCATTTTCGAATGGATGCAGAAGCTCTTCGTTTGCAGGTAGAAGCCGATGTAAAAAATAACCTTCGACCATTTCTGGTAGTTGGCTCAGCAGGTACTACCGATACCGGTGCAATGGACCCATTGGATGCAATAGCAGATATTTCAGAGCGGTTTGATCTATGGTTTCATGTTGATGCAGCCTATGGTGGTTTTTTTATTTTGGTAGATGAATTAAAAGATTCCTTTAAAGGGATAGAACGAAGTGATTCAGTAGCGATTGATCCGCACAAAGGGATGTTTTTGGCTTATGGTCTGGGAGCGGTTTTGATAAAAGATGTTGAAGCGCAATTCCGTTCTCATTTTTATCGCGCGGCTTATATGCAAGACACCCTGGATGCCAATGAAGAATTAAATCCGGCAGACCTGTCACCGGAGCTTACCAAACATTTTAGGGGTATGCGTTTTTGGCTGGCACTGCAATTATTAGGCGTTGAACCTTTCAAAGCCGGATTGGCAGAAAAGTATTGGTTGTGCCACTATTTTTATGAAGAAATTCAAAAAGCAGGATTTGAAGTAGGGCCAGTTCCTGATTTGTCGGTTTGTATTTATCGATATGTACCTTCCACAGGTGATGCGAATGAATTTAATCGTCAACTGACAGAATATGTCCAAAAGGACGGGACGGTGTTCATATCTTCCACCACTATTGATGGTGTCTTTTGGATTAGATTGGCAGTCTTAGGGTTTAGAAGCCATTTGCATACCATCGATGCTTGTTTGCGTATTTTAAAAGAAGGGGTACAACATTTGGAAGGAAGGACATTGGATTAAGTACATTGGTCTAGGAAATCCAGGGGTGTATCCATAGCATATGATCAAAAGGACAAAGAACTTTAATTTTACGGGCTAAATACAAAAATTCATGTTTTCGATAGTAGCGATGATACTGGTCTTGGGAGTTACGGTTTCTTTAGCCGCAACCTTGGTTTATATCCTGTCAAAATATTTTGGCAATCTTCCTCCCGGGCCCGCAAAAATGAAAAAAGAGGTCAATAAATTAAAAGCCAGTGTTGCTACCTGGTTTGGCGATTTGGTACCCTGGGATACAGAGGAAATGGAAAAACTCTCCCTTAATCAGTTAAATAACAAAATTCAAAAGGGACTTCAGCGAAGTGGCAAGGGAATTTTCACTTCTATTTACCATGAGCCAATGATTGCCTACGCTTTTAAAAAATACGCGGGGAAAAATCAGGCATTGGTCTATGCAAAAACCAGCCACCACGAATACGCATTCAGGATCAATGGTAGTAATGTAGATGTTTGGATGGATGACAGACCGTTAGGTAAATTGAAAGAAGACGGCACCCTGTTAGGTGCCAAGACGATGAAACCTATTGCAAGATTGGGCCAATCGCTGGACACTAAAGCATTACCAATTGTTGTAAATGACCGGAACCTTGCTACGCTCACTTTACCTGGAAATGAAAAATCGCTCAACCCAAGAGCTTTTGAGTTGTTAAATAAAATGGATGAAAAAGAGGAAGCAGTTTTGCTTTCGTTAGCTATACTTGAGATGGTTAAACCTGAAGTAGAAAAAGTAAAATAATTCACAGCCATGAAAAATTTACTAGCTGCCTTTTCCCTTTTGCTTTTTGGACATATTGCCAGTGCTCAAACCAGCCAGGAAGATATCCAGGCGGAAATGCAACGCATGAAAGAGCAGATGCAGGAGCAAATGGCCCAGTTCAAGCAACTGATGCAAGAAACTTTTGATGAGGACTTCCTAAATTCCATGCCTTTCCGAGACACCATGATTATTAAAGAATTTAATTTTGGTGACCAATTGGGAGAAATCGACACCAGAGATCTTCAAAATATGATGCGTGACCTTCAGGCGCAGCTTCAAATGCAAATGGAAGGATTGAATCTGGAAGAATTTTTCAAAGATGGATTTGAGGCGCCGGCCATTCCTGGTCCGGACAGCTTGGAAGATCAACCAAATCAGGAACAAAACCAGGAGGTACGCCCAAGCAGGAAGCGACGTTCTACGCATTCCTTGTAAAATAAATTATTTTTGTGCACCTTCGTTTATTCTAAACTATTACCACCCGACGAACCTTTTTTGACCAATCCTGTTTCACAGTGTAAAGATCAACACCATGAGTTTAGGTGAAAAAGTCAATTTTATCGTTTACAGAATCCGCGAAAAGGGTCTGGAAGTGTTTTTGTTGAGCCACGACAAAGACGACGAACTACATATTCCACAGGGTGACGTTACAGCAGGTAACAATAAAATCCTTTTTAAAAAGGATGACCTAATCGAGCTGGATCCCGTAGAAAAGGAAGACGGTAATTTCGAACGTTCCTATGCTGTAGAAGGTGATTGGCACGATATCCCTTCGCTTAAAGGGCTCATCAAAAAAGATATTCATTTCGTCAAAGATAAATTTGAAGAAATCCTACCTGAACTGGAAAAAGGTACTTTCATCGCGGTAAAAGAAGCCTTAAAGAAAGTTATGCCTCACCAGTACAATTTCCTGAAAGAACTGAAAGATATTATTACTGACCGTAACTCCGTGAAGGACATTTAGTTTTTCGGTATGCGGTATGGGGTATGCGGTATGGGGTATGCGGTACGCGGTTTGCGGTTTGCGTGGTTTGATTTATTGGGGATTTTGAAAAATGGACTAGGTGGTTTCTCAATGAGTACAACTAACCAGTACCGATAGGAAAGAAGTTAATGACCAGATATTCCCTAAAAAACCACTAGAGGCAGTCGATTGTTCGGCTTATTGAGTCCGATGTCCGGAGTTCGTTTTTTGACCGTAAATCGTAATTACCTATTCACCTATTCACCCAATCACCCATTCCCTCTCAAGCAACCTACCCCTACTTCCCTTGCACTGTATTCAAATCTTCCAATTCGCTGTAGAAGTTATCCAGGTATTTGAGCAATTTGTTTCTGCTCATCTTATCCAGATAGACTGCGTTGGTGATGGTGTCTGAAAAGAGGGTACGTTTTGAGATGAAATTCTCAGAAATGTCGGTTATTTCTTCCTGTGAAAGATTGATGCCTTTTAGCACTCTCTCCTCGCCTCTTTTTTTCAATTTATCATGATCCTTTAAATAGTCCGGCTTTACCCATCCAGAGAAATCAAAGTCATACGGGATGATGCAAAGTTTATCTCCACCGGGTCTTTTTACCATTTTAAGGTTTCTACACATGGTAATATCCCAATCCGGATTACCAATCATATATTGGAACATGGCTACTGTACCGGCTTGTTTTCGATCCAGGTCACTTTCAGGGGTGCTAAATTGTTCAGTAAGCGTACCTCCCATACGGTGTGCTACCTGTTCGTCTTCTTCCAAAATAAAGCCGAAGGCACTAACATTACTTAACTTTCCTGTTATATCGACATAATTGATGTAAAGCAACTGAACTCTAAAAGACTGATCGGTCAGCATGTTTAGCATCTTGTAAGCAAGGTATTCTTTTAGGATGGATTCCGTATTTTGCGTAGGATCTGCTAAACAGTGAGTGACTAATTTGAGTTTATTAAAGGTGTCCAGGCCATTTTGGAGCAAAAAATCCTTTTTAAACTTTAGTTTTAGGGGCGGAAAGTCACAAACTTTTCTTCTGAAACGACCTCTTGGTTTGAGTTTAACAGGAATTGACGAAATTTGGCCTTTAGGCTGCATAATTCGAATGGTAGCATCCTGATAATCTTCGCTGGTCAATTTTTCGTCCAGTAATTTTGAGAAATCAGCAAAAATAGCCACCTCGAGGACTTCGTCTTGTTGGAAGTAGTCGAAAATAGAAGGGGTAGAAACCGCTTGGGTGTCCTGTTGTCTTGCCAACAATTGACCGCTAAGCAGCAGGGCAATAATTACAACATAAAAAGGTTTCATTGAATATTGGGCTTTTTTCTAATGGTGTTATACCACAAAGATGCGCGAAAACAGCGAAGGTTGCTCCAAAGTTCGATAGAAGCTTGAAATTTTAAGATAAATAGGCCAGTTGGAAAAAATGAACAAATTATTTGCCACCTTTTTGGTGGTCCTTTTGGGGATGTCGTGTTCTCCAAAGGTGCAACTTGACATTGTTGAGCCTGAAAAGCCCTTTGCAGATAAACCAAAAAATATTGTCTTTTTGATTGGTGATGGCATGGGTCTTACTCAGATGTCGGCTTTCATGTATGCAAATGGCAATAAAGCCATTGTAGAAAAATTTCCCATTGTTGGTTTTCAGAAAACTCAATCTGCCAATAATCTGGTTACAGACAGTGCCGGTGCCGCTACCGCTATGGCATGCGGAGAAAAAACGCACAACAGTGCTATCGGGGTCGATATAGATACAATGCCTTGTAAAACTATACTGGAAACTTTTGAAGAAAGAGGCCTGGCAACAGGATTGGTAGCAACAGCGTCGATTGTACATGCCACACCTGCCGCTTTTATCGCGCATGTGGATTTGCGAAATTTTTATGAATCTATAGCGGAGGACTTCCTCGAAACCGAGATTGATTACTTTGTAGGTGGGGGTGAAAAGTATTTTTCAGATAGAAAAAACGACAAAAAGGATTTAATAAGGACACTTAAAGACAAGGGATACTACGTGACAGAATACTCCCCAACCAGTCGTGATTTTGATCGGGAGAAGATAGCATGGTTTACTGCCCAGGCCGAGCCAACAGCCTTTGGAGCCGGTAGAACCTATCTTCCGGGAGCTACCTATTTTGGAATGAAGTTTTTGGATATGAAATCTGAGAATGGATTTTTTATGATGGTAGAAGGAAGCCAAATTGACTGGGCTTGTCACTATAATGACCAACGCATGTTTTTGGAAGAGATGACTGACTTCAATCGTGCAGTTGCTAAAGCATTAGATTTTGCTTCAAAAGATAAAGAGACACTGGTTATAGTTACAGGAGACCATGAATGTGGCGGAATGGCCATTAATGAAGGTACCATGTTTGGTAAGGTAAATCTGGAGTTTACCACCAACGGACATACTGGTACCATGGTGCCGGTATACGCATATGGTCCAGGCGCGGAATTATTTTCCGGGATTTATGAAAATACCGCTATCCATG
>JAGQWW010000201.1 GCA_020436955.1 Saprospiraceae bacterium
GAAAAATCTGGGGAAAAATCCCGATATTTTCTGCTAAATAAAACTAAAACAATGAAAACTAAACTATTCCTTTTTGCAGTTTTGACTGCTTCCCTTTTTGCATGTAGGAAAGAAAACCTCAGAAATCCGGTATTGGATTGTATTGGAGATGTAGAAAGTACATTCATTTCAACAGGCTTTTGTGATCCGGATAACATACCTTACTTCCTATGTGAAGTGGAAGATTTTGGAGAGATAGTTCTGGCGGAAGAAAGTAAAACCTTTTTACCACAATACTGTGAAGATATAGGAAGTGTTCTCATTTTTGAGAATGCTACTGGAGAGGAAATAACCTATCGAATAAGTTCAAAGGATTACACTCCACTTGGAATCATCTACAATAAGTTTGAATCTTGCCCCGGTGATACTACCAAATTCATAGGGGCTTGTCTTTCAACAGAGGCATTAAGTATTACGCTTGATGCGGATGACAGCTGGTCACAATTCATCATCAGGCTCAATCCACAATTGGACCGAAGTTTTGATGGCTCCTATGGAGATTTCCTTTCTATTAATAATCGGATCGATTCTACAGCCTGGGGAACCACCTTTGAGGTAATCATCAACCAAAGGAATTTGGACCGAGCTGAAACAGCAAACCAGGAATTCTATCCAAATATCCAGCTGAATGAGGAGATTTACCAGAATGTCTATTCCCATGACCTCATCCATCCTCTATGGGAGAGTTATAAATTTTACTACACAAAAAATGAAGGTCTAATTGGGTTTGAAGATTTGGATGATGTACTTTGGACCTTGAAGGAATAGCTTAAAATTATTACCATGAAAGAAAAAAACGTAGCCGGCCTGCTAGCCATTTTCCTTGGCGGAATGGGAATACATAAATTTTATCTAGGGCAAACCGGAATGGGAATACTTTACTTGTTGTTCTCATGGACCGTCATCCCTTGCCTGGTTGGCATTGTTGAGGGAGTCAGGTTTTTAGCAATGTCCCGGGAAGAATTTGACTTTACATACAACTATGAGTCCATGCCCGATGAAAAAAAGGAAGTGTTTCACCAGCAAATCAAGGAACAAATAGAAGGTTCAGATTTCAAAAAAGGCTTCCAAACCAAACCTGTCCATATGCCCTGGGAACAAGTACCTACCATAGAAATGGATGATGATGCCAGGCTGGAAAATATTAAAAACAGCTATCCAAAGCACATTGCCGATAAGTTATTGAAACGGGAACCATGGATAGGCATGTCCGAAGAAATGGTACTGGATGCATTTGGCACGCCTGTTAAGCTGGATTCAGATGCACAAGGGAATCGCCATTTTTACTATGACTATTATGAAGATGAAAATGGTGAGGGCGCATTTGCATTGGTAATGAAAGTAAGCGAAGGAAAAGTCATCGATATCCAAAGTTTTTAGGGTATCCCTTTTGGTACTTTTCAAAAAAACATACCTTCCTTCCTCAAAATCAAAACAATGACAGGAAGGATTATCACACCGTTGATTTTATTAGTTTTTCTGGGTATTAATACAATAATTGGACAATCCGGGAACAGTCATAAGGACCTGGTAGATTTGGTCAACCCTCTCATGGGAACGGACTCCAAATACAGTCTTTCCAATGGCAATACCTATCCTACCATTGCTACTCCCTGGGGTATGAATTTCTGGACACCCATGACTTCCAAAATGGGAGATGGCTGGACCTATAAATACAATGAAAACAAGATTAGGGGTATCAAGCAGACCCATCAGCCTAGTCCTTGGATCAATGATTATGCAGCTTTCTCTTTCATGGCAGTCACCGGTACCTTAAAATTTGAAGAAGAAGAGCGCCAATCCTGGTTTTCTCATAAAGCGGAGGAAGTTCATCCATATCATTATAAAGTTTACCTCGCAGATTATGACGTTACAGCTGAGGTAAGCCCTACCGAAAGAGCGGCTCAATTTGTCTTTACTTTTCCAGCATCGGATTCTTCCTACATTCTATTGGATGCTTTTTACAAGGGTTCGATGGTGAAAATCATACCCGAAGAGCGTAAAATTATCGGCTATTGCAGGAATAATTCGGGCGGAGTACCGGAAAATTTCCACAACTATTTTGTAGCAGAATTTGATAAGGATTTTCAATTTAAACATACCTGGAACGACAACTGGACGCTTCAAGCCAATACGCTGGAAAGCGAAGGCCAACATGTCGGGGCCATCGTTGGATTCCAAACCAAAAAAGGTGAAAAAGTAAGGGTCAAAGTTGCTTCTTCTTTTATAAGTCCTGAACAGGCACAACTGAATCTCGACAGAGAAATTGGAAACGACGCCTTCGAAGCGACCAAAGCAAAAGCAAAAACAGCCTGGGAAAATGAATTGTCCCGCATCGAAATTGAAGATGACAATCTGGACAATCTCCGAACTTTTTACTCCTGCCTGTATCGAGTGCTTTTGTTTCCAAGGAAGTTTTATGAAATCAATAAAGCAGGTGAAGTAGTCCATTACAGCCCTTATAATGGCAAAGTATTACCCGGGCATATGTTTACGGACAATGGCTTTTGGGACACATTCCGCGCTGTTTTCCCCTTTTTCAACCTAATGTATCCGGAACTTAACAGCCAAATCATGGAAGGATTGGCCAACACTTACAAAGAGTCAGGATGGCTACCCGAATGGGCCAGTCCGGGCCACAGAAATTGCATGATAGGCTCCAATTCAGCACCGATTATTGTAGATGCTTTTTTAAAAGGAAACGTAAAGGAAGCTGACCTGGGTGTCCTCTTTGATGCTATTTTAAAAAATGCACAAGTGGAAGAAGGAAGACCGGCCCGATCAGTCGGTAGAGAGGGATTGGCTTATTATAATTCGTTGGGCTATGTGCCTTATGATGTAGACATTAATGAAAATACGGCAAGAACCCTGGAATATGCCTATGCAGATTTCACCATTGCACAAATGGCCAAAAAATTAGGGAAACCTAAGGTGGCAGCAAGATATTACAAGCAATCCTACAATTATAAAAACGTATTTGACTCGGAGACCAAGCTTATGCGTGGAAGAAATGAGGATGGCACTTTCCAGTCTCCTTTCAACCCTTTAAAATGGGGGGATGCCTTTACAGAAGGAAATAGCTTACATTATACCTGGTCCGTTTTTCATGATGTACAGGGGCTGATAAATCTAATGGGTGGAAAGGAAGAATTTATTACACAATTGGATACTGTATTTGAAATGCCTCCTGATTTTGATGACTCCTACTATGGCGGCACCATTCATGAAATCCGTGAGATGCAAATCGTCAATATGGGCAATTATGCGCACGGTAATCAACCCATCCAACACATGATTTACCTATACAACTATGCCGGAGCGGGATATAAAGCGCAGGAAAAAGTCCGACAGGTACTCAATAAATTATACGCGGCAACGCCCGACGGTTATTGTGGAGATGAAGACAATGGACAAACATCCACCTGGTATATTTTCAGCGCCCTTGGATTTTACCCGGTCACGCCAGGAGTAGACGAGTACGTTATCGGAAGTCCCCTTTTTAAAAAGGCTACTTTACATATGAAAAACGGAAAAGACTTCACCATACAATCAGCCGATAATGGCCCGGATAATTTTTACATCCAATCCGCTTCGTTAAACGGTCAACCCTACTCCAAAAGTTATATCAACTTTTGGGACATCCAAAATGGCGGCGTTATTGAATTTAAAATGGGAAATCAACCCAACAAAAGCTGGGCAAATGGAAAAGAGGAAGTACCGTTTTCATTAAGCAACGAAAACCATTAACCCCCCCAAAATCATACTTCATAAATCATACCTCATACTTCATACCTCATAAATCAAACATCCCCTTGTCCTCTCATCGTCATTTCATCATACAAAAACCCTTAGGGTATCTTTCTCAGTTTGTTACCAACCAGCAAATTAGAAAGCAGAAGAAATTGTTGGGTGAACTGCACGATTTCCCGGAAGGAACCATGGCCATTGGTCGGTTGGATTTAGATTCAGAAGGTCTTTTACTTTTGACTACCGATGGTAAAGAAAGCGAGCGCATTAGAAGTAAAGATGTAGAAAAGGAATATTACGCGCAGTTGGATGGCGCTATCACAAAAGAAGCCTTATCGCAACTCCAAAATGGTGTAGTGATCACCTACAGTGGAAAACCTTATCAAACCCTTCCCTGTAAAGCCAGCATTTTAAAAACGGAGCCTCCTTTTCAGCCCAGAACCAAACGAATCAGAGGTGACCACCACGGCCCTACCACCTGGATCTCTATCACCATCAGAGAAGGAAAATTCAGACAAATCAGAAAAATGACTGCAGCAGTCGGCTACCCCACCCTACGCCTGGTCCGTATCCGCATTGGCAACATCCAAATGACCGACCACATTCCGGGGAAGGTGAAGGAGGTGGAGCGGTTGGAAGTCTGAAGAATTTTGATTCTTGATTTTTGATGTTTGAATTTTTATAATTTGAGCTCAAAAAATATCAAAAATCAAAAATCAAAAATCAAAAATAATGACGCTCCTCCTCCACGGTGCCCTGGGCACATCCAAACAATTTGAAAGGCTTATTCAGCAATTGGGACCTGATGGTAGGGTCGATGCGATTAATTTTTCCGGGCATGGAGGGAAGGTTTCCAGCGGTCAATTTTCGATGGAGGTGTTTATGGAAGATTTGTTGAATTATCTGGATGAAAACAAGGTAGACAAGGTGGATGTTTTTGGGTACAGTATGGGAGGTTATGTAGCTTTGTATACGGCCCTTCGACATCCGGACCGTATTGGAAGAATAGTAACCCTCGGTACCAAATTTGATTGGACTCCTGAATCAGCGGCTAAAGAAACCAGGATGCTAAACCCTGATAAAATTGAAGAAAAAGTCCCTGCATTTGCTGCCAAATTGCAAAAGGACCATGCGCCGCTAGATTGGAAGGTAGTCTTGCAGCAAACTTCAGCGATGATGCTTGAGCTAGGAAACGGTAATGGATTATCCTGGGACGTTTTACCGAATATCCATCATGAGGTACATATCTGCCTGGGCGATCATGATAATATGGTTAGCCAGGAAGAATCTGAAAAAGCAGCCGGACTATTACCAAATGGTACGTTTACTTTATTGGAAGGAGTGCCGCATCCGATTGAAAAAGTAGATGTGAAAGTGTTGGTGGATATAGTGAATCGCTAAGGTGGGCAAAGGTCGGTGAGGGCTCCAAGAGGTTAAGATTTATGGATTTAGATTTTAGGTTTTAGATTTGGGGGTGATTGTCCATTAATCTTTAATAATTATTGATTCTTAGATCATGTATTCTTAACTCATGTATTCTTAACTCATGTAATCGGTCACCCCCATTCCCCCCTCAATGGGGGCTATTAGCTCTTGGCAATTAGCTGTTGGCCTTTAGCTATTCGTAAATCGTCACTCGTACTTCGTAAATATCCTTCATCCTCCATCCTTCATCTTCATTCTTAATTCATGTATTCTTAACTCATGTACTCTTAATGGTCTTTGGTCTTTAGTCTTTGGTGGCTGTTGGCTATTGGCCTTTAGCTATTCC
>JAGQWW010000202.1 GCA_020436955.1 Saprospiraceae bacterium
CGCAAATGGAAAATAAGTGACTGTTTCCTGATTGAATGGATCTTTTACAAAACCTATTCGATACACATAAGAGCGCTTAACCGCATCGAATCGTGCGTGTGCATCAGGGTCAACCGGAATAATGGAGAAAATTACAATATCAGCCGAAAGGATTTTATTGATTCGGCGCAAAAACTGTGGTGGAAAGTCACCTTCAAAATCAAAGTGGGCGAAATAACTGCTAGCATGTACGCCGGTATCTGTCCTTCCACATCCGGTAAGCGTTATCTCACTTCGGAGCACCATTGAAAATGTATCTTCAATAACCTGTTGGACTCCAATTGCATTGGGTTGACGCTGCCAACCATTGAATCGGGTTCCATTGTATGCCAGGTGTATAAAATACCGCATGAACTAATCTCGATTAAAAAAAATGAGTCGTGAAGATACTAGTACTTCACAACTCATGTATATCTACAAAGTTATTTCTAAATCTTACAGTTTTTCGATAACCATGGCGCTGGCTCCACCACCACCATTACAGATGGCAGCTAAACCATATTTTCCACCTTTATGGTCCAGAACATTATTCAAGGTTACCACGATTCTGGCACCTGAACAACCTAGTGGGTGACCCAAAGAAACAGCACCACCAAAAACATTTACCTTTTCATGAGGGATGCCCAGTTCTTTGTAAAATGCCATGGTCACTACTGAGAAAGCTTCGTTCACCTCAAAGTAATCGATGTCTTCCAATTTCAAACCTGCTCTTTTCAAAGCAAGGGGCGCCGCCAAAACGGGTGCTGTCGTAAACCACTCAGGCTGCTGAGCCGCATCTGCATAACCGATGATTTTTGCTACCGGTTTCAATCCGTATTTCTCTACAGCTTCTTTGCTGGCAAGGATAAAAGCTGCAGCACCATCATTGATGGTAGATGCATTGGCTGCAGTTACAGTTCCTTCTTTGGTGAAAGCAGCACGCAAAGCAGGAATCTTATCGAAATTTACTTTTTTAAACTCTTCGTCTTCATCAAACATAACCGGATCTCCTTTTCGCTGAGGGATGCTCACCGGAATGATCTCTTTTTTCATATACCCTGCTTCCGTAGCAGCAGCAGAACGCTTGTACGACTCGATGGCAAAGGCATCTTGCTCTTCACGGCTAATGGTGTATTTTGTAGCGGTTTTATCGGCACAAACACCCATAGCGCATTGGTTGTAAACATCTACAAGGCCGTCTTTAGCAAGACCATCAACCAACTCGCCATTGCCATATTTGTATCCCCAACGGGCATTTGGAACGTAGTAAGGAATATTGGTCATACTTTCCATACCACCGGTTACGACTACATCAGCCTGCCCCAGTGCAATTGCCTGAGCACCTAACATGGTAGCTTTCATACCGGAAGCACAAACTTTATTGATGGTAGTACAAGGGACATTGTCACCCAATCCAGCACCCAATGCTGCCTGACGAGCAGGAGCCTGCCCAAGGTTTGCGGAGATTACATTCCCCATAAATACTTCTTCTACAGCACCTGGATCCAATCCTGCATCTTCCAGTACACCTTTGATAGCAAGGCTTCCCAGTTGTGTAGCGGTAAATCCTGCCAACGCTCCACCCCAACTTCCGATAGGCGTACGTTTGCCGGAAACTATATAAACTTCCTTCATGGTTTTGGTTTTATTTGGATTTAAAATTCTTTGCGAGCACAAAAGAAACAGTAAAATTCCTAATTTCTTAAAAAGAACCGGAATAATTCAGGGTTGACTGCCCGTTACCGTTTCTACTTTTTAAAAAGGAAATAGTTCTTCTTTTGTTTGCAAGGTGCTGATCCAATTTCAAATTAAAATTTCCCGCTGTCCCTTACGTTAGTTAGTTTTGTCCGGAATTGACTCTAAAACAAAAGACCATATGTTTACAACCTCCAGGTTTTTTCTAGCTATCGCATTGGCAGTATTTTTCAGCTTAGTGGTGCATGCACAACCTCAATTTCAATTGAGTTTTGCCCAAAACACCTTGCAAGCAGCCTACCTTAATCCGGCGGCGATCCCTGAGAAAAAAATCATCATTTCACTACCTAATGTGTATAACCATTTGCAAATCAGTGGTCCATCTTTTGGAGACCTGGTGACTACCAATGCCAATGGTGATAAGGTACTGGACGTAAATGCCGTTTTACCTAATCTGGAGGAAACCAACCAGCTACGTAATAATCTGAGTATTGAAACCCTGGGATTGAGTTTTGGTGCCGGGCCTTTGCGGGTTCATTTGCACCATGCAGTAAAATTTGGTGCTTTTGTTAAATACCCCAAAACATTACCGCAATTGCTATGGGAAGGCAATGCTCAATTTGTTGGACAAACCATCGATCTGGGCAACGATTTTGAAATAAACGGATACCACGAATTTGGTCTGGGTGTCGGATTCAATATTAAAAACGTTACCCTAGCAGGTCGCGTTAAACTACTTTCAGGGATAGGCGATGCTTCGACAGATAGAAATGATATCAGCTTATTTACCAGTGACGATGTGTATCAGTTGACCCTAAATTCTGACTACCGTGTCAATTCAAGTGCCTATCTCAATTATGACGGATTTGGAAATACCAGCGCTGATTTCAACTTTGGCAACGTGACATTTGATAAAGCTTTTTCAAAAAATACCGGGACCGCCTTTGATTTTGGAGCACAGGTTGAAATTGGAAAATTGAAAGTGGGCGCCAGCATATTGGATATTGGACAGATTACCTGGTCCGAAGAAGTAAAGAATTATACAAGTAATGGCACCTTTTCCTATGACGGTCTTGACCTTTCCGGCGCAGTGACCGGAGATTCAGTTGATTTTTCCGGCGCCTTGGACACCCTGGAACAAATTTTCGAATTTGAAGAAACCCAATTGGATTACACTACCAAACTTCCAACGAAATATTACCTCACCGGTAGTTACGAATTGACAGAAACCTGGAGGGTAGGTGCAACGTTTTATGCTGAAAACTACAGAGGTGAAACCACCAGTGGATTTTCTCTTGGTGCACAAGCCAGCTTCCTAAAATGGTTGACTGTAGGTGCCAATTATAGCTTATATGGTGATGCGTATGCTAATATTGGGATCATGACAGGACTCAAATTCGGACCTGTGCAATTTTTAGCCATGACCGATAATGTCATAGCCTTGCTAAGTCCAAACAATGCCAACTTTGGAAATGCGAGAGCAGGACTTAACCTGGTCTTTTAATAGATTATTGTTGTAGAAAAATAGTCCTTCCGGCTCCTAATGCCTGAATTTGCATAAGGCAATCATTCATAATTTTACCGGGGACTTCACAAACCAATTGTCCGTTACAATCATGTAAATAGGACACTCGGGGCGTTTCAAAATAATATAGATACTGGTCCTGGAATGGATAGACGGTTACTTTCATAGGTCTGTAGCTTTGCATCAAAATACGCATCCAGGCAATTTGATTAGGATCCATTATCAAATCTGAACAAGCTGTTTTATCGGCAGGGTCAACCCCTTCTTCCCGGATACAAGTAACCTCGATAATCAAGTCTTCAGCCATGCAAATGGTCATTCCATAATCCTTCAATTCCTGATAGTCGAACCAGATTTCCTGCCCATCTCTGAACTGGAACTTTCCGGCAGGCATTTTGGCCGGTAACAATCTTGTGCTATCATCCAATAAAATCAGAAACTTGCATCCATCAAGCCCCGTAAAGTCTTTTACAGTGCCATGGGTACGACAGGTATCATTGTCATTTTTTTCTGAAATTCCTTTTTTGGTAGAGCAGGAAAACACGACTAAAAGAGATAATAAGAGGGAAATTCTCATCCGAAAGCATTTATTTTTTGACGAATTAAGGAAAAATAGGAAAAAATATGTTGGTCGGGGGCAAAATATGACGGTTTTCACCGGATATTTTGATTTTAATATTTCCCCTTTTTAGGCAATCCCACTACCTTAGCGCCGCTTTAGAGGACCTGGTACATTTTATAGGTCCAAATTGAAAAAATTCCTTTTAACAATTCAAAATAATAATAGAAAATGAGCGGAACAAAAATTACCATTCGCAAAGGTAAGTTGAAGGTACCTAACGACCCTATCATTCCTTTTATTGAAGGTGACGGTATCGGTCCTGATATTTGGGCAGCTTCAGTTAGAGTATTTGATGCTGCTGTTGAAAAAGCTTTTGGTGGAAAGAAAAAAATTCATTGGAAAGAAGTGTATGCCGGTGAAAAAGCATTCAACAAAACAGGAGAATGGTTACCTGAGGCAACGCTTGAAGATATCCGTGAGTATTTGGTAGCGATCAAAGGACCATTGACTACTCCAGTAGGAGGTGGTATCCGCTCATTAAACGTAGCATTGCGCCAGGAGTTGGATTTGTACGCTTGTGTACGTCCGGTTCGTTATTTCAATGGTGTGCCTTCACCTGTAAAAGATCCTAAATTGGTCGATATGGTGATTTTCCGTGAAAACACGGAAGACATTTATGCCGGTATCGAATACCTAGCTGGTACTCCTGAAGCTGAGAAAGTTTTGAATTTCCTTCAAAATGAAATGGGTGTTACTAAAATCCGCTTCCCGGAAACTTCATCATTTGGTATCAAACCTGTTTCAATCGAAGGTACCGAGCGTTTGGTTCGTTCTGCTATTGATTACGCATTGGAGCAAAAACGTGCTTCTGTTACTTTGGTACACAAGGGTAACATCATGAAGTTTACAGAAGGTAAATTTAAGGACTGGGGATATGCAGTTGCTGAAAGAGAATATGGCGACCGCGTATTTACCTGGGCACAATATGACCGTATCGCTGCTGAGAAAGGTAAAGAAGCTGCGAACAAAGCACAGGATGAAGCAATGGCAAATGGCGCATTGTTGATCAAAGATGTAATTGCTGACGCATTCTTGCAGCAAATCCTTACTCGTCCTGCTGAGTATGATGTAATCGCAACATTGAACCTAAACGGTGACTATGTATCTGATGCATTGGCTGCACAAGTTGGAGGTATCGGAATTGCTCCGGGTGCCAACATCAACTACACTACCGGTGCTGCTATCTTTGAAGCAACCCACGGTACTGCACCTAAATATGCAGGTCTTGACAAGGTGAACCCATCTTCTGTAATTCTTTCCGGTGTTATGATGTTTGAATACATGGGCTGGAAGAAAGTTGCCAAGATGATTACCAAAGGTGTGGAAAGATCCATCCGCTCCAAGCGAGTAACCTATGACTTTGAAAGATTGATGAAAAACGCCACCAAATTGAAATGTTCTGAATTTGGTGATGAAATCATCAAGAATATGTAATAAAAAACGGCCCGTTTCTTCCGGGCCGTTTCTATTTTAGGAAAACTTGCGTATGATTTAGACCTTATTTCTAGCTATTGGTTTAAAACTTCATCACCCTTACCCTTCCATCTTTGACAAATTGTAACCACTTGGCGTTTTTGGGCCAACCTGTCGGATCAAGTTCGGTAAATGCCTGATCAATTTTCCCTGCCTTCAGCAGAGAATTGCCCTCCACATCCAGTACAAATATTTCCAATCCGACCACATTAGCATAGACTTCCAATAGCCCTG
>JAGQWW010000203.1 GCA_020436955.1 Saprospiraceae bacterium
TTTCAGCATTACCAAAAATCATTTTGGTGAGCATAAATGCCTCATTGTAAGAATTTATATGCTTTTGACTCCTTAATCTGGTAATAGGTCACTCAATTAGAAACAAAATTATTACTGAAAATGATTGAGTAGAGTTTTAAATGGCATATCGGAATTAATTTTTGTTCCAAGTGGCGTTGCATGTTTCCGATTCACCTGTGCTAATTTCGGTAATAGTGAAATTTAAGGTAAGGGCATTGCCATTAATTGTGCCATTACCTTCGACAGAAAATATATCATCACTTGAATTTTGAGCAGGTATGGTTATGGAATTTTCTGATATAGTTCCGACAACTCTATTACTGAAGTAATTCCAAAAATTGTTAATCAATACTTCTTGATTTGAATTTCCGGCAATTATGGATAAAGCATAAGAAGAATTACCGCTACCATTACAATTTTCATTTGCTTGGTAAGTACCAATAAATTTATCTCTAACTAAGACACAAGAATCCTGTGCATCCTTTTCGAATCCTTGGTCACAAATGCAGTCGCCATCCATACAATTTGCATTTGTTTGACAAACTACATTTTTGCATTTATCTTCATTACATGCAGATAATACTAGCAGAATTGAAAAAAAACAAGCGGAAATAAGAAAGTGATTAATTTTCATTTTAAAGGTTTGAAGGGTTATGCAGTATTAGTTGAAAAAATTAAACCTAAAATTACTTGAAAAAAGTAATTGGAAACTTTAATTATTCTGATTGTATACTTTCGATTTGTTTTTTTGTTAGGGTAAACGCAATTTGTTTTTTGATATTAATTTTCATTTCCGACAATTTGTTCAATAATTCTACCTTTGGTTCTTCAAATTAAAGGCATATGAACTTCGAGAAGCAAAAAGATACTTTTCTAAATAATTTTATTCCCGCTGCATTACAAGAGGACATTGGAGATGGTGATCATACTTCACTTGCATGTATCGATCCTAATGATCGCAGTACGGCCCGCCTTTTGGTGAAAGACGTTGGGGTATTAGCCGGTGTAGAAATAGCTGAAAGGATTTTCAAATATGTAGACCCCACTGCCGAATTTAATCTGAAAATACAGGATGGAACGGAAGTCCGGATGGGTGATGTAGCTTTTGAAGTGACCTGTAATACCCAGGCTTTGTTAAAAGCTGAAAGGACTGTGCTCAACACCATGCAACGAATGAGCGGTATTGCTACCATGGCCAATCGATTTGCTTTTGAAGTGGAGGATTTTCCTGTGAAAATTTTGGATACACGAAAGACCACTCCTTTAATTCGTTTTTTAGAGAAGTGGGCAGTTTCTCTGGGTGGATGCACCAATTATCGTATCGGTCTGTACGACTGGATTATGATTAAAGACAATCATATCGATGCTTGTGGTGGCATCAAGGAAGCCATCTTGCAGGTGAAAGCTTACCAGGAGGAAAAAGGGTTGAAATTACCGGTGACTGTAGAGGTTCGCAATTTGAACGAATTGGATATTGTTTTAGAGGTTGGTAATGTTGACCGGATTATGCTGGACAATTTTGAGTTGCCGCTGTTGAAAACAGCTGTTGCTATTGTTGGTGAAAGATTTGAAACCGAAGCAAGTGGAGGCATCAACATTCATAATGTGCGAAAAGTAGCAAAGACAGGAGTTGATTTTATCTCTGTTGGGGCATTGACCCATTCAGCACAAAGTCTTGATCTAAGTTTGAAGGTTAAAAAGTAGGGAAATTGTATGGGGGGCTTTCCCATATTACCACAAAACAGGGTAAGTAGCGGCTGTTATATACAAAAGTGTAACCGCCAGGATAACAGCTAACCATAATCTCACATCCTTGTGAATATGTGTCTCTGTTGTTGTCTTCTCAATAGCCTCAGGCTTTTTGAAGCGCATTGTTTTTTCAGTATCCATTTTTTAGTTATTAAATTTTAGTGCCACGCTTTTCAGGCTCACTCCTGAAATGCTTGTTAATAGTGTTTAGATAGGCACACCTGAAGGTGTCCTAAGTCAAGGTTGCTTGTCTTTCTTTAGGGAATATTGGAACTGAGTGGTTATTTTTACAAATCCAAAAAAGATGCCAACAGAATTTATCCTAATGTAAATAGTACCTACTTAAGGGTAAAGGGTTTAAATCCATACTTGTGATCCACTTTTTCAATGGTTTATTATGGGGTATTTTCCTTGCTATTTTAGTGGGTCCTTTGTTGTTTGCATTAATACAAACTACCCTTGAAAAGGGCGTAAAATATGGGGTTTCGGTAGGATCGGGCATTTGGTTCAGTGACTTGCTTTTTATCGTTGCTACCTTTTTCGGGGTAAATTCAATATATAAATTAATCGAATGGAAAAACTTTGAATTGGTAGTAGGGGTTTTAGGAGGATTTATCCTGCTTGCCATTGGTTTTTTCATCGTTTTTTCAAAAAGTCCGGGATACAAACCGGATGTTAAAAAAGGAAACATTCGTGATTTGGGGTCTTCCTTTGTTTTGGGATTTATAATTAATACGGTCAATCCTTTCACAGTTCTTTTTTGGATTGGAGTTATGACGACTACAGTGGAAGAAAAAGGATTAAACAGAAGCGATACTTTGTGGTTTGCCGGAGGTATCTTTTTTATGATTGTACTTACAGATGTTCTAAAGGTGGCCTTTGCTCATAAAATCAAGCAATGGCTGACTGAAAAACATATCAGGGCAGCCAGGAAAATTGCAGGTTTGGCAATTGCACTTTTTGGATTGGTTTTGATTTTGCGTGTAACAGTTTTTTAAAAACGAGAATGATATTGGTATGGCATTTAAATTAACCTCTCCTTATGTACCAACAGGAGATCAACCCAGAGCTATTGAGGAGTTGATTGCCGGTGTGGAAGATGGCGAAAAATCACAGGTCCTTTTGGGGGTAACAGGTTCTGGTAAAACATTTACCATGGCCAATGTAATTTCACAGCTGAACCGCCCTACGTTGGTCTTGACCCACAATAAAACCCTGACGGCTCAGCTGTATGGTGAGTTTTGTGAGTTTTTTCCAGATAATGCCGTAGAGTATTTCGTGTCCTACTATGATTATTACCAGCCTGAAGCCTACATTTCTGTAACTGACACTTATATAGAAAAGGATCTCCAGATAAATGAAGAAGTTGACAAACTGAGATTACGAGCTACGTCTTCTTTGCTTTCAGGCAGGAGGGACATTATACTTGTTGCTTCTGTATCCTGCATTTATGGTATGGGAAATCCGGAAGACTTTAAAAATGGAGTAATTAGAATTACCAAAGGTGAAGTTGTTTCCAGGAATGCTTTTTTATATCAATTGGTAAGTAGTTTATATTCCCGAACGGAAACCGATTTCCGCAGAGCTACTTTTCGGGTGCGCGGTGATACTGTTGATATCAATCTTCCATATGTGGATTATGGATACCGAATTGTATTTTTCGGAGATGAGATAGAAGAGATTGAAAGAATTGAGGTAGAGACCGGGAAACGCATCGAATCACTGCCTAATGTGGCCATTTATCCTGCCAACTTATACCTTGCACCTAAAGACAGGATGCATGACATTATCAGACAAATACAGGATGAATTACATGAACAGGAGAAATATTTTGAAAGAGAGGGGAAAATCCTGGAGGCAAGGAGAATAAAAGAAAGGACCACTTTTGATCTCGAAATGATCAAGGAGTTGGGCTATTGTAACGGGGTCGAAAACTATTCAAGATTTTTTGATGGACGGATGCCGGGGACACGCCCTTTCTGTTTGTTGGATTATTTTCCGGATGATTATCTGATGATTATTGATGAGAGCCACCAGACTATTCCACAGGTGAGAGGTATGTGGGGTGGAGACCGTGCACGAAAACTCAATTTGGTAAACTTTGGATTTAGGCTTCCATCGGCTATTGATAATCGACCTTTGAATTTTTCAGAATTTGAAACGATGGTGAATCAGGTAATCTATGTGAGTGCAACGCCGGGTGATTATGAAATGGAGCAGACCGGAGGGGTGGTTACGGAACAAATTATCCGTCCGACCGGATTATTGGATCCTCCAATTGAGGTTCGTCCAAGTATAAATCAAATTGATGATCTCCTGGAAGAAGTTGATGAATGTGTGAAGAAAGGGGAGCGGGTATTGGTGACTACGCTAACCAAAAGAATGGCAGAGGAGCTCACCAAATACCTTAAAAAACTGGACATCAGTGTACAGTACATCCACTCTGAAGTAGATACGATGGAGCGGGTGGAAATTCTACGAGATTTAAGGTTAGGTCATTTTAATGTGTTAGTAGGTGTAAACCTGCTGAGAGAGGGTCTTGACTTACCGGAAGTCAGCCTGGTAGCCATTCTGGATGCCGATAAAGAGGGATTTTTGAGAAATGATCGCTCATTGACTCAGACGGCCGGTAGGGCAGCGAGAAATGTAAACGGCCGGGTTATTTTCTATGCTGATAAGGTCACTGAAAGTATGCAGCGGACCATCGATGAAACCAATCGAAGGAGGTCTATCCAGATGGCATACAATGAGGAGCATGGCATCATACCCAAGACCGTCAAGAAGTCTAAAGAAGATATCATGTCAGCCAAATCTATTTTGGATATTCGGGGGCCCAAGGATAAAAAAGCATATATCGAACCGGAAGAAGTTAGTTTGGCCGCAGATCCGCTGTTGAAGACGCTCACACGTGACCAGGTAGAGAAGATGATTGAACAAACCGAGCAGAAAATGAAAAAAGCGGCTAAAGATTTGGACTTCATTACTGCTGCTCAATACCGGGACGAGTTATTTGCGCTCAAAAAACAACTTAAGGACGCGCTTTAAAAATTCAGAATACTTTGAATATTCTTTTGCATCTGATTTATGATTTTTTAAAAGTACTGGTATTGCTGGTGCTGCGGATTTTCTTTAGAAAGATTAGTTTCATCAATAGAAAAAATCTGCGATATACTCATCCTTGTTTGTTGGTGTCTAATCATCCTAATACCTTATTGGACCCTTTGATTCCCTCTGCGTTTGCCAGAAAAAAGGTCTTTTTTTTGGCCAACGCCAGCTTATTTGCAGGAGGTTTCGCCAATTGGTTTTTTAGTACATTTTATTGTATTCCGGTGTATCGGCCTCAAGATAAAGGGTACAAGCCGGGCAAAAACAACAACAGCTTTGAAAAGGCGGAAAATCATCTTTTAAAAGGTGGGACCTTATATATTGCTCCTGAAGGCACTAGTTATATTGAAAGAAGGTTAAGACCAATTAAAACCGGAACAGCGAGAATAGCATTGCAAACTGCTGCCAGAGATGGTTTTCAAACTAACCTAAAAATATTGCCGGTTGGTTTAAATTATGAAGATCAAACTCGTTTTTGGAAAAACATCCTGATACATGTTGGGCAGCCGATATCTGTAAATAGTTATGAAGAAGAATTTGAAAAAGATCCTTTTGAAGCCGTTAGGATGCTCACAGAAGCATTGCAGGAAGAAATGGGAAATCAATTAATCTCAATTCAGGATGTGACTGAAAGCAGACTTTTCAGAACCT
>JAGQWW010000204.1 GCA_020436955.1 Saprospiraceae bacterium
AAATGGGGTGAGGAGCTGGATGAAGGGGAAATGGGGGAATGGATGAATGGGTAAATGGGTTAATGGGTTAATGGGTTAATGGGTTAATGGGTTAATGGAATGTACGGTTTACGATTTACAATGTACGAATACCAAAACCGAATACCGAACACCGAATACCTAGTCAACCTTTGTGAACTTGCTTACTAGCACCTTATCCTTGGTTTCTATTTTTAGGATATAGGCACCTTCCGGAAGATCTCCTACTTCGATATTATCTGCATTTAATTGGTTTTGCAGGAAAAGTTTTCCTTCCAGGTTATAGATGAATACCTCTCCATTTAATGGGCCTTCGAGATGCAGCACATCCTTGACAGGGTTTGGGAAAATGGTTAAGGGTTCGATTTTTTGCTGTTCGTCAGTCGAAACCAGGATATAAGGATACAAATAAATTTTTCCTGCATCATTAAAGGTGGAATCCTCTTGTGGTGCGCCTACTAAAACATTTTCTACCAATTCAGAAATGGCGAGTTCAGACCCATATTTTTCACCCGGCATACTCCCAGAAAACTCGCCAGATAAATTCCAATTAGTTCTTCCTGCATAATCAGTGAACACATTCATATATCCCGGCTTTGTATTGCCCTGTGGAGCCCCTACAATTAATATCTGGCCATGAATCACAATATTCAAATCTGTTCCAAAGAGGTCACCGGGTTCTTCACCCTGGAGGTCATTGTAAAGTTGGACCCAATTAGTACCATTTAACTTATATGTCTTTACTACACCTTTTGTACCTTCTGCTATGGGCATTCCTACTACAAATCGGTCATTATGGTAGGTGATGTCAAACTTTATCCCAAATCCTGTTAGCGGTTCCGGGCCTTCCAAATCATCGTATGCCAGTTGCCATTCACTGCCGTTCCATTCAAAAAATCGAATTCTTCCATTTTTATTTACACCTACGTTATTGCCGGGTTCTCCAATAATTACCAATGGCTGGGTACGGCTTATCTTGACATGATATCCGGTTAGGTCATTATCATTCAGCCCTACAATTGGCTCTCCCCTAAGCTCCCAGTCAACACCTGTCCAAGTATAAATTCGAACCTCTCCTTTATTTTCACCATTGGCTGATGCATACGGGGCACCTACTACAATCATATTTCCGGTAACTTTCATGGCAACGGTTTTCCCAAATTGGCATCCAATTTCAGGACCCTGAATATCTGATCCTTTTTGCTCCCACTCTTCAATATCCTCTTTCCATTCATAGACCCGAACCAATCCTCGGTTATTGTCATATGCAGGCATCCCCACAACCATTTGATCCCCTTCTAAATCGAAAACTTCCCCAAATCCAACATTAGGTATGTCACCATAAATTGGCGCACCAAATTCCCTTAAATCAAAGTTGATATAATCGTACAATTGAATTTTCCCGACCACTTCACCATTCTGGGTACCGCCCGGAGAACCAACTGCAAATTTGTAGGGGAAACCATGGTCGACAAAAGCGCCCAATCTTTCATTGGGTGCTAAACCATTTCGAGTTTCGATAGGAGTCGGAGTCTGAGCAAAAGCATATTGGCCAAATCCAACAGCAAAAAGCATTAAAAGAATCGTTTTCATAAGCTGCTTTTAAATAGTATTTGAATTCTTCAAAAATACTTCATCCCAAAAGCTTATTCCTTCAATTTAAAAAGTAAATGTGTCTCCTCGCTTTCAATTATCTTAAGCATGAAGGTTTTTAAATCTTTATAATCTGAAACGGGGAAATTTTGCCTCTTAACCTGGTATTGTCTGTTGACAAGAATTTTATTTGGCGCCGGTTGCTCAAAATTGAGCTTGTATTGAATTCCTTTGAAAGAGAGCTCTACATTCTGGGGCAATTCGGTAAGCTCCAAGTCAGTGTCCACCTCGATGGTCAGCTTATCAAAATAAAAATCGTAGGGTTCGTAGGTGATAAAATTGACCGGAGTAGTTCTTTCTTCCAGGTTAAAAGCCTGACTTTTAGCTAAAACATCTGAAAATGGAATCTTTAGGGAACGAAATTTCCCCATTTTCATTCCAGCATTATCAACGCTGAAAGTATATTCATATTCAACTGAATCAATCCTGTATTCCAGTGACTTGAAAGAAAGTGACTTCATAGTTACCTGACTATTAAAATCATTACTTACTGCTTCCTCGAAAACCTCAAGCTTTTCCTTTTCACCTAATTGGCTATAAGTGTCAACCAGATCGCCGGCACCAACTCCATATTTTACAGCTACCTTTTCCACCTCCAGATTTCCATCTTTATCCAGCTGGTAAGTACCTTTTCTTTTTACACCACTTTTATAACCCTTATTCCATTGTAAGTATTCCAGTTCATTTTTCACAGTTGTATTACCAAAGGGAATTTCAAGAATGGGCGCATCATAGTGGTACTCTTTCAAATACCCAAAAGGTAAAAATTGATCGGTCAACTCAAGATAAATTGGTTCATTATCAACATTTACCTTTACGATACAATGGTTGAAATTTGGAGAAGGAACTGTTACGGAATGTTTTCCCTTGTCTGCTGTCTTTATCAAAACAAGGTTACAATCCAATCCGGCCTCCCTTGCCATAGCAGCATATAAGGTTGACATGTCTTTACAATCGCCCAACCTGCTATGATATACGTTTGAAGCTTTTTGGGGGATAAAATTACTTTGCCTGAAGTCAATTGAACTGTATTGAATACTGCTGGTAACAAAATGGTAGATCGCCTCTGCTTTTTCTTTATCAGATAGGTTTTTACCTTCAAAAAGATCTTTAACCAAGGAAGAAACCGTAAGGTCCTGACTAGCTTGATAGGTGGACAAATCTTTGTACCAGTCAATTATTTTTTGCCAAGAAGGTGTTACAGTAATAAAGATGGATGAAGCCAAATCCATAAATGGCATTTGAAGCGGTTCATCTTTAATAATGGTGGGGTTTTCCACCTTCCAGCTTCTCTTTGTAATTCCCTCAATTTTCGAAATTTCGGGTTGTAAATCTGTGTTTACATTCTTGACATAAATATCAAGGCCATCTTCCGTGTAAACGTTGAATTCAGATTTATACCAGGGGTACATGCTGTTAATAGAATAACTGTCATAAACCAAAGGAGATGATTTGCCACCATTGTATTGTCTAGAAGCATATCTGATATAAACATAATCTCCTACCTCCAGATTAGTAAATACCCTGGCGTTTCCATTTACCTCAGCTGAAATGGTGCTGCCATCAGCCTTAATGGCTTTTGACTCCTGCACTATAAAATACTCAGTCGAAGTATTATTAAAGGTCCATTTTTGCAAATCATTTATCGCTTCCTCGGTATTAATTTTTAAAATATAGGTCCTAATTGAAGCATTCGCAGTGTTTTTGTAAACAAAAATGTCCTTATGATCAAAAACAATATCATAAGGCTTCTTTACTTCCGTGGTAAAATTCTTTTTATAATCCTCGATCATGCTCATATGATCAGGCTTTTGGACCAATTCAAATAGTCTTTTTTGCCCTTTTAAAGCTCTAAGTTCTTCCTGGTCCTCAAAATTAAATGGAAAGTAGTTGATGCTTTTTTCGTAAGCTTTTACAGCCATTTCAGTTTTTCCGGTAAGCTGGTACAGTTCGCCCAGATTGGTGTATACCTCATTATCGGATGGTCTGTTTTTAATAATTTTCAAATAATAGCTTTCAGCTGAATCATATTCTTTCTTCCCTATATACAGGTCTGCCAATTTATTGTAAGCATTCCAATCTGAAGGTACAAGTTCGATTACCCTTTTTAAAAGTTCAATAGCTTCATCTACATCCCCCTGGTCTTTCAGGTTATCGGCAAGCGTAATTAGTATCGAATAATCGAAGTTATCATCCAAAAATGTTTCAAGCACTGCATTTGCTCCTTTTGCGTCATTGTAGAGATCTTTCGTGATCTTATACTTCAGGGTCAACCACAGCAAATTAGACGGGTCTCTTCGGTACTCATTTTCTATCAATCGAACTAATGATTCATAATCACCATCATTTTCATAGATGGCCAACTTATACAATTTGTTTTGGTCAGCACTTGGGTATAGCTCTTTATATCGTTCAGCCTTTTGTAAAAATGCAGCCTTTTCACCCTCATCTTGTATATCCTTGATCTCAAGTTCCATGATGACTTTGGCTTCCGGATACAAGGACTTGAGGCGTCCATAATAATAGGCAACCTTTGTATTATTATCCATTCCATTGTAAAGGATATTTAGCTCCCCGATTACCAGGAAATTATCCTTGTGATCCTTTTCCATCTCCAACAAAATTTCCTCTGTCTTTGAATGCATTCTGGTACGACCATATGCTTTGGCCAACATGTAAGGATACAACGGATCTGCAGGATTAGCTTCTTTCAACTTCTCCAATTCCCGTATAGCGAAAAACGGAGTTGAGGTTATTGGAACGTTACTGTATTTTTGGTAAGGTTTGAAAAAGGGTTGATTTGGGAACTCAAGGAGATTATGGTTTAAATCTGTAAGGCGAACACAAAAATTCTCATAACTAGTTTCAAAATCTCCCAGCTGAATGAGAATACGATTGGTTCCTTTTTGAAATTGAAGTTTGAAAGTAAAAAAGTCCATTTCTGTAGTCAGTGCATATTCCTCCGCATGGACCAGTTGGTCATTGACCCAAAGTTTGAGCACTCCGGAATAGCCCAGCTTTAACAATACATCCATAGCCTCAGGAGCATCTACAAAGGTTTGAGCATATAGGAGGTAATTTGATTCTGGAAAGAAACTCCTTCCGGTAATGTATCCGTCCACATCATTTAGCGGTGGATCAAACCAACTAACCTTTGCCCCATATTTAGAAGCAAAACTGCCGGACTTTTCCGGATTTTGAAGCGGACCAAAATCCTTATCAAATCCGGCATTCATTACATTATCAAATGGGCCGACAAATGACCAGTTATAAAGCTGACCAATCTGTTCATGGTATTTTTTACTCCGTTTCTCATCAAAGCTTTTCAGATAATGGAATCCTAGATAATAATCAACAGCACCATCCAATTTCCCTTTAACTGTTTCATTCTCATCCAGTTCTTTAAGTAGGTCTAATTGATTTTCTGACAATTTGGATGCTTGTCCGGCTACAAAATCACTGCGCCAAAATGCAAACATAGCCGGATAAGGATTTTTTTCTTTTTTCCGGTAATATTCAAATTCCGTTTTGGCCCTGTCTTCATTGCCATTTATATCAGAAATTATCGCAAGCATCAAGTGGGCATTAGCCTCATCTACACCTGAAGAAGAGGCATCCCGAAAATGGCGAAAGGCTTGTTTAATATCTGCTTTATCCAGGGCATCCCAACCCTGTTGATAGGAGGTCTGGCCAATAATAGAAGCAAAACTGAAAAATTGAAATAGGAAAAAGAATGGAAAGATTTTAATTTTCATTTTAGTCTTTTTTTGAACAGCCAAATATATATCATTTGAAAATAAGAAACTTGATTTCCCCTGATTAGGGAATTTCAGGGAAAAAATCAACAAAATCTG
>JAGQWW010000205.1 GCA_020436955.1 Saprospiraceae bacterium
TTTTTGACAAACTCAGTATACATCTTATAGATGGTTTGCTGAGAAAATCTTCGGTCGTATAATTTATCTACCGGAATATTGACATCTTTTAATAACCATTTGACTTTTCTAAATTGATTGTAGCGGATTTTTGCATCGGGATTAAATTCATACTCCCCATCAATTACACCAATGGCCCTTGCTGTAGAATTGCCATTTGAAATGAAAACGATATCTCCTTTTTTCATCCAAAACTTAAAACATTTGACAGCAAATATTTCAAATGAAGATTCAGGTGTTACCCCTTGGTTGTTAAAAGCATTTTCAATTTGATTTTCTTCTTTTACATTTTCGAAATTCACATTTTGGCCCCACCCCATTGCCAGACAGTTATTATCTATGCAATAATGGTATATTGGATTGTCTTCATCCCTGTGGGTATCCCCAAGTGACATTTTGTAAAATCCTGTGGAATCCAGGTTTGGCAGATCACCTTTCTTAAATTGAATATTTTGTTTCTCACTATCAAAAGCCTGATAATCCCTTGCTCTCTTTGCTACTTCTTTGAAAATTCCATCTATAACATCATACTTGATATCGCCTGAAGTCCTTTCATTTTCACTTTGCATATTATCTATAACAGGCTTAATACCTTCAATAAAATCTTCGTATGAAAATGACTGATGAAAAGTGATAAAATTAATTTGGCCAGCTTTTACATAAGCTTTAAATATGCCATTTAAATCATCCCTGTCTTCATACTTTTCTTTCACTTCTTCTTCTGAAATTTCCTCTACTATGGAGATAGCCTTACTTTTCGTACTGTATGTCTTCCCTGTGCCTGGAGGACCATATAAAATCTGATTCAATGCCGGGGATCTAAAAACTTCCTTGACCGATTTTTCGCTTTCAAATTTATCAACTGGCTCTTCCTCAGGGAAAAAAGATTGTATAAGTTTCCGACCTTCTTCGGCAGCCACTCCATAATGTACTAAGTGATCAATATCGAGAGAGGACAACTTTGGATCTACTTTCTTGAGGTAATCAAATGCCGCTGAAAGCTGTTGATACTTTTCTTTTACGGATGTTCTTTTTGTGGTAAGATTAATCCCAAAGCGTTTAAAGAATTTGGAGGTCTTATTATTCCAAAGAGGTAGTTTATCAGGAAATTGAGCATAAAATAATGGGGTCCAAAATGATTTGGAAAATTTTGGGATTCTCCTCCCACCATCCAAAATCTCTTCTGCTATTTCATAAGGACTTTTATTAGCCTCAATTAAATGCAAAAGATTGAGTTTGATTTTTTCCTGAGCGTCACTTATTGTTTCATCTCCCAATTGGATATAAACAGGTCCATCAATTTGCTTGGATCTACTATACTCCTTTATTCCCTTTATAAACTCTTCCTCCTCAATACTTTTTAAACGAGCCTTGTTTAATAATTCCTCCTTTTTTTCTCGAATAAACTTCTCCATATCTTTCGAATGCTCCCCCTCCTTTTCTTCCTTTCTGGTCCATTCATGATAGGCATCGGTGAGTTGCTTTAGCTGTTGGTCGCTGATGTTAAAAGGGTTGGTCATGATTTAAAATTTAGTTTCCTAAAATGCCAAATTGGCATTTCAAATAATGAATGATCGCTTACATGTTCTTTTTAAACCTACATTTCACTCACCCCACCCCCTCAGCATTCCCATTTATCCGGTCGATAATAGAGAAAATTTTGGCTGTGCTGGTGTTATCAAATAACCCGACTAAACTTTTGGGGTCAATACTGGTGTAGGGGGATTCAAACAACATCCTGGGGTCGATATACCCCTGATGGGTGAAGTGGTCGATGATGGTTTCTATAAACTTTTGTTGGTCACTGCTTAGATTTCCTTTTTCAAGGAATGTGCTGAACTCCTGCATGGCCGCATTTCGGTCGAGACCAAGGATGCTGCGGATGAAAAGACCAAGCGGTTTATCTGTGTCCAGCGCTTTTTGGAAGTCTTCCCGGGTGCCTCGCTCGTCACCGTCAAACAGGAACCCCTCCAATTGTTCCAGCTCGTGCTGGGTGATGGGTTGGTTTTTAAACAGCTTGCTAATGACCAGGTAATCACGATTTCTCTCTACGTAGGCACGTACTTTGTCCAAGTAATTCTGTGGAGTTGTTGGTAACAAAACTTCTTCTACCTGACCTGTTTCGTCCATCAGGTCTTCTATATCCATAATGACCTTTGATTGGCCATTTCCTTTCAATAGATTCATCAAATGACGAAGTTCGACCCGGATGTGCTCCAAGTCGGGTAGTGCAACAGAAGACCAATACTCATCTCGCATGAGGCTGGTAAGCAAACTCAACTTATCTTGTACTGCCGGTATGTTGCTCATGGTGAGCAACCTCTCAGCTCGTCTTTGTAAGTTTTGTTGCATCTTCCCAAAGCCGGGATCTTCAGTAGCCATGGCAAGCTGCATCCTCAACATGAGATAATCAAACAGCTTGGCTTTTTCATCAGGATCTTCCAGGAATACTAATTTGCCAATGTTCAAAGACAACTCATTGACACGGCTCAGGCCCAAATCATTCCATGCTTCCCGGTTAGAGAATCCTTCTATAAGTCCCAATCGTTGTCGTACCCTGAAATTTTCATTTCTTTGACTGTATAGTGCCAGTACCATTTGATGGCAATTATCCAATAATTGGTTTCGATAAGCCTGGTAACCGTCTTCCAAAAACTGGTGGCCTCTTAAGGCTTCTGCCAATTGCATTTGAATCTCAAACAATCGATGGCTGATGCTCCTTTGCTCAAAACCGGAGACACCCTCCGGATTGATTTCGAAAAACTCAAAATTGAGGCAGCAATCGAAAATGAAAAAATGCTCCTTGTCTTTTCCGGGGCCAAACAAATCAGTACACAATCGGGTACCCCGGCCTATCATCTGCCAAAATTTAGCCTTGGAATACACTGGCTTAAAAAAGACCAGGTTGACAACTTCCGGTACGTCAATACCGGTGTCCAACATATCGACAGAGACCGCTATTTGGGGATTTTGCTCAGGGGTTTTGAATTTCTTTATAGCATCCTCTGCATATTTGTTTCGATAGGAAATCACCTCGGTCAACAGCCCTCGATATTGCGGAAATTGCTCGTTGAAAACCTCCTCTATCAGTTCAGCATGGTCCTGGTTTTTGGCGAAAATGATGGTCTTGCCTATTTTATCACCGGACTCTATCTTGATACCCTTGTCCATCAGGGTATTCAGTATCTTTCGGATGGTGTCTTTGTTAAACAGCCATTTATTGATGGCGGCAGCATCGATTTCTTCCGGCACCTCTTCGCCCAGCATAGCAAAGGCATTTTCAAATTGCTCCCTGTCTTCTTCCGGTAGCTCATTGTATTTGATACCTCTTTGTAAAAAAGTCGTCGGAACTGATAACTTTTTGGGCGGCACCAGGTATTGGTCAGTCACAGCCTGATCCAACTCGTAATAATAGGTTGGATTGCCGACTTCACAATCAAAAGCGTGATAGGTATCACGATGTGTTTCGTCATGTGGCGTAGCAGTCAGACCGAGCAACAAGGCATCGAAATAAAGGAATATGTCTTCGTATTTTTTATAAATCGACCGATGGGCTTCATCTACTATGATGAGGTCAAAATGCCCGACTCCATACAAAGGTTTTCCTTCCGAACGGGCTTCGTCAATGCGATTGAGCATGGTCGGATAAGTGGAAAATACCAGTCGATGAGCTTCGTTGTCTTCCTGTTTGGTAAGATTTACTGAAGAAAGACTGGGTAGATGGGTCGTAAAACTATTATGAGCTTGCTTTACAAGTTCGTTTCTGTCTGCCAGAAACAAAACACGTTTTACCCAATTGGCTTTCAATAGCATTTCTACCAGGGCTATGGCAGTGCGCGTTTTGCCGGTACCGGTAGCCATCACAAGGAGTGCTTTGCGTTTATTCCCGCTTAAATCGCCTTCAAAATCAGCTACCCAGGCTTCTGCGACTCTTTTCATGGCTTCTTCCTGGTAGTACCGACCAGCTATGTCTTTATTGATGGAAATACTGCGCAGGTCTTTGCGAGACATCCTCCTTTCGATTAAAGCCTCCAGTTCGTCTTTTCTGAAAAAGCCGGCGACCTGTCTGGGTGGATAAAAGCTGTCATCCCAAAACCAGGTCTCAAATCCATTGGTATAAAAAATCAGGGGGCGTCTGCCGTATTTTGCCTCCAGGGCATCTGCATAAATTACCGCTTGACGTTTCCCTTCTTTAGGATTTTTGGTAGTCCGTTTGGCTTCAATTACAGCCAGTGGCAAACCGTCATCGCCCCACAATACGTAATCGACAAATCCCTTTCCGGTCCGGTTCATATGCGTAGGCATATTGTCCAGCTCAAACTCTTTGATGTGTTTACCACTCAAATCCCAGCCTACTGCTTCTAACTCTACATCGATGTACAACTTGCGTGTAGCAGCTTCCGACACCGCAGAAACCGGCTGAGGCAGGTTTTTATTCTGAGCTTTAAGGGCTGCGATTTTTTCCTGGTCCTGGTGCAGTACCAATAAGCGTTGCTCATTGGCCTGTATCTCAGCCATCTGCTGAGCGATGATTCGCTTTTGGGCTTCAAAGGTGTTTTTCGCTTCCTTTTTTTCAGCCAATCCTACTTCCTGGGCGGTTTGTTGAGGTATGATCGACTCATCAAATGCCCCTTCATAAGGCTGATCGGTATAGGTGCGTGTAATGTATTTGAAAAAATTGTGCAGGTATTGTGCGGCAGCCAGGGCTTGTTCTTGTCGTATCAGTCTTTTGTGGGTAGCATTGTTACCAATCTCGCGAATCATTTCCAGCTCGCGGATGATGTGTTGGGGGACATCCCTGGTGAAGCAATTGGCCCGTAGTTTGGCAGCGATGGTATTTTTAAAGGGCAACTCAAACTCGAGGTCGATGGCATACATCCAATTGACCATCAGCTCCATAGACTGTCGGAAGAGGATACCGGCTATGACAGGCTTGGTATAAATATGTTGTTCTCCATCTACAGCAGCATCCTGCACGGGTTTCCATGCATCTTTGGAATCGATGAAGTGAAAATTAGTATTCATATAGTTTCCTGCTGTAGCAAAAATTGGTCCTTAAATATGGATATTTTCAGTTTAGGAAAAAATATTACCCGATAAGCTTTCCTTGAAATTTATTATTTCAATCATTTCGTTTTCAATGGCTTTCCTATTTGAAAAAATTTCGCCTATTACTTCTGCAAACCTATCCTGCTTTTTAATAGGTGGATAGATAATCTTTATTCTTTTTATTTCCTTTAAACTTAAAAACTGTTGAGCTCCTCCCAAACCTGCTATAAATCGAACCTTATTAAAAAAAGTTGGAAAGTTTAATAGTGGTTCGCAAAACTCAGGGTTTAATTTTTGATGATTAAATTTTAACAAAGCAACATTTTTCATGCTGAACTCATACTGAACTCTATTCATAGCTGCATTTCCAACATTTGCACCAATGTTTGTTAAAAGTATGTCACC